>JBILHV010000051.1:0-8789 GCA_044350305.1 Burkholderiaceae bacterium | reverse complement strand
CAACAGGTGTCCATCAGACGAGATGAAGAAGCCAGAGCCTACCCCGCGTGGCACGCTGCGCTCTTCAGGTTCCGCACGACGTCCACGTGGACCTTGCTGAGGAGGTCTCGCACCACCTGGCGGCTGAAAGTCTGGTCCAAAGAAATGACGAAACATTTCGTAGGGGTCTTGTCCTTGCGGCCCCTGACGATTCCCAGAGACTTTCGCCGTTGTACGAATATTGACCACTGCGGCTTCGGACTTCTCAACGATGGTCGTGAAATCTGGCAGTGAGTTTGTGCGCGCCTGCGTAGGCGTTTGATAGCCCGCACCGACAGCAACCACGACAGCCAGCATGAGTGTCCATGCGACTTGACGCATGC
The DNA here is from genome assembly GCA_044350305.1 of Burkholderiaceae bacterium. Classification (GTDB taxonomy): domain Bacteria; phylum Pseudomonadota; class Gammaproteobacteria; order Burkholderiales; family Burkholderiaceae_B; genus Zwartia. Next base: position 8,427 of record JBILHV010000051.1, on the reverse strand, counting down.
GCCCAGCAGATTGATAGAAAGAAAGAGGATACTGAGTTTGCATGATGAATGGACTCCGCATAAAACGTTTATGTCGTAAGCGCCTAACGAGGGCTCGCGACAGACATGTACTGAATGGACTGCGCTAATTGTTCAAGGGTAGAGGCCGGCACTTCACCCAGAACGGTTAACCAGTAATTTGCAATGCGTACCCCATAGATGTTGACCGAACCGCTTTGTGCAGCACCCTGTGGTAGATACTCAGACCGCTCAGATAAATAAGGTTCAATAAAAATTGAAATAGTTGCAAGACCATCAGACAACACCAGCTGATGCACGGGCTTGCGGTCCGCGAATTCCCGCGTCACTTCTGATGTCGATACATACCCTGGGGGTGGCGTCACGCGCCAACCTAAGGACGCCAAATCAATTTTTTGATGTTGTGTTCGCACAGTCTGCCAATCTTTAGTCGGCCAGGTAGGCATCAGCATGGCTTCAGAAACTGCGGCACCAATCTCAATCTGCGTGAAGGCGATTTGCTCAACGACTGCGCCACGGTCATCCACCATTTGCGCTTTGAGTAACAAGCTAGATGTGGTGTCTGCACACAAACGATAGCCGTAGCGATGCGCATCACGCGGGATGACTTCGATCGGTTGGCATGGGCGTCCGGCGACACGTAACGGGACAGCGCCCACCGACACACTATAGTTGTTCTCGATCGACTGCGGGTCTATACGCAGCAACCCTGGAAAACGATCGCCGCGCTGACGCTCACGCAGCACAGTCTTTTGCTCAGGCATCAAGCACTGCACCTCATCGTCTGTACGAAGATACTCACGCGGGGCACCATCAAGCACTTCAATACGTTCTTTTTCTTGCTTCCCATCAAAATGATGGGTGATGCGCGAGGACTGAATGTGATCGCCTTGTTGATAGGCATAAACGCCCACGTAGTTCAGTTGACGCGCCGCCTCTTGAATCTGTCGCAGCACCGTCGCACCACTTTGCGCCTGCGCAACGCTCGCACATACGCACAGCCCTGCAGCAAGCCATGCACTGGTACGCTTGAACACTTGATTGCTCGCCAACTCCATCCACCCACCCATTAGCGAGATGCGCCAAACGAAGCTTGTCGCACGTTCGCGGGACCCGAGAGCTGACGGTGGGCGCTGACGTAATCTTGTACAGCAGGTGCATCTACATTCGAGGCAACGTTTTTGGGCGCCGACGAGCCCGCCATTTGCGCGCTAGACACTCCTGCATCCGGCAAAAGAAAAGGCTTGGCTACCCAGACGACCGATGCCACAGCGGCAGCCATCGCCAGGCTGGGCCAGACAAACGACCGCCAAACTTTTCCTATCCGTTTTTGCTTTGGCTCGACCTGTGCTGGACGTGGTGCAGCAATGATGGCAGGTTCTGTCACCAACGCTTGCGCCACGCGCGCGCGCAAGTCCGACGCGCCCGCAATCGCCAACTCTGGCGTACGCAGCGTATCACCGATCAAGTGGTACACCTGCCAAGTCTGTTGGCCACTTTGAGTCAATACCGCCTCTGGCATTGGAGTGGCTTGATCGCCATCCATCCAAGCGGAGATCGTGTCGGCAAGCTCCTGGGAGTCGGAGTGAAGCTCAACAGGATGTGGGGGTTGACTCATTTTTAGGACTCCTTACCAGCGACGATCGCCGGTGTCACCCAGCAACGGTTTTAATCGGATTGCGATGGCTTCACGCGCACGAAAAATACGAGACCGCACCGTTCCGATAGGACAGTTCATGCTCTGTGCGATATCTTCATAGCTCATGCCATCAATTTCACGCATCACAATTGCGTTGCGCAGCTCTTCGGGTAAATCATTCATTGCCTTATTAACGGTTTCTGCAATTTGCCGGCTTGCCATTTCAGATTCTGGGTTGCTACTGTCGGTTAGGTTGTCAGTTTCGTTAAAAGTTTCACCTTCTTCACTTTCATATGCAGAAGGTGTGCTCGGTCGACGCTTATTCTGAGCCAACCAGTTGCGCGCAGTATTGATCGCAATGCGATAGAGCCAAGTGTAAAAAGCGCTCTCACCCCTGAATTGCGGCAAAGCACGATACGCTTTTATAAAGGATTCCTGAGCTACGTCTTCGATCTCAGCCGGGTCACGAATCATTCGTGACAGTAAGCGCATGATTTTTCGCTGATATTTGAGAACCAGCAGATCGAAGGCCTGCTTGTCTCCGCGCTGCACCCGTGCAACTAACTCAGCGTCTACATCGCGTTCAGTCAAGCTGTTTTCCTCTCAAAAGCCTGGCGAGACTGCTCGATTGACGAGGCGGCCAGCGCAGATACCTGTCGAAGTGTTTCCTCAGAAACAGCTCGACGCCAGAGCGTCAAGTTGACGATCTTGGAGGAGTTATGGGGGTGATCTTGTAATTTCAAACCCAGTGTCAACCCAAAAATATGACGTTGGCGGCGGACGACACGGATCTGCCTGACTTGAGAAAGGCCAAGGTCTGCGGAAAAAGTGCCTAAGAACCAAGGTGGTTGATCGCAAGCCACCAGTGTGAGGCCTGGAAGTCGCTCTAGGCGGCCGCGCCGTTCAATGCCGTAGATGACTGAGGGCACGGCACTCAAGAGGAAAGTCACAATTCCCGGAAACTTGAGCCAGACGCAGGCAAGAACAACGGCCAAACTGGCTAAACACACCAGTACGTTCTCAAGAACACTGACCCAGGTGGGCCTGAACACCGAAACTGTGAGGGACCGCTGTCCAGGAGGGATCAAATGCGGCGAACCGCCATTGAGCCGTTCGTGCCACCGAAACCGAAGGAATTCGACAACGCAACGTCGATTTTGAGCTCACGCGCCACGTTGGCGCAGTAGTCTAGATCGCACTCGGGATCTTGATTAAAGATATTGATCGTCGGCGGTGAAATCTGATGGTGAACGGCCAAGGTCGCAAAAACCGCCTCAATACCACCCGCAGCACCCAACAAGTGACCTGTCATGGACTTCGTGGAATTGATGACGAGTTTCTTTGCATGGTCACCAAAGGCCAGCTTGAGCGCTTCGGTTTCGTTTTTGTCGCCCAAAGGGGTCGATGTGCCGTGTGCATTCACATACTGCACCTGATCAGCATTAATACCGCCATTGCGCAACGCGTTGGCGATGCCGCGACGTGGACCATCGCGATCAGGCGCCGTAATGTGATGCGCATCGGAGCTCATGCCAAAGCCGGCGAACTCACCATAAATACGCGCACCACGTTTTTTTGCATGCTCATACTCTTCAAGAATCAGTACGCCTGCGCCTTCGCCCAACACAAAACCATCGCGATCGCGATCCCAAGGGCGCGAGGCGGTTGCGGGGTCATCGTTACGCTGCGATAAGGCTCGCATCGCCGCAAACCCACCGATACCCAGAGGCGACACTGTCGATTCTGCGCCACCCGCCATCATCACATCGGCGTCGCCGTACTCGATCATCCGTGCCGCATCACCAATGGAGTGCAAGCCTGTCGTGCATGCCGACACGACCGCATACGAGGGGCCTTTAAAGCCCAACATGATCGATATCTGCCCCGAGATCAAGTTGATCAAGGACGCTGGAACGAAAAAAGGAGAGATGCGACGTGGACCGCGCTCGAGGTACTCAGTTTGGGTCTCTTCAATACGCTGAAGGCCACCAATACCAGAACCCACAATCACGCCCACACGCTCTGCATTCGCTTCAGTGATCTCTAGTCCCGAGTCTTTCCAGGCCTGTATGCCCGCCGCGATCCCATAATGGATAAAGGTATCCATTGTTCGGGCCTCTTTGGCTGGCAGGATTTGAGTGACATCAAACCCCTTCACTTCGCCAGCGATGTGCGCGTTAAAAGCGCTCGGATCAAAGCGCGTGATTCGTCCGATACCGGACCGACCGTTAACGATATTGTCCCAAGCCGTTGGAATATCGTTGCCGACGGGGCTAACGATGCCTAGACCTGTAATGACGACGCGTCGCTTCACGCACCACTCCTCAAATTGATAATGGCGGCCAGTGCACACACGCAGCCAAAGCTCCGTGTGCGCATTTCCTAAAATTACTTAGAATTCGAAGTGATGTAGTCCACAGCCTGTTGAACAGTCGTGATCTTTTCAGCTTCTTCATCTGGAATCTCTGTCTCGAACTCGTCCTCGAGCGCCATCACCAACTCAACCATGTCGAGCGAATCGGCACCGAGATCGTCCAGAAAAGACGATGCGTTCTTGATCTCGGCTTCGTTTACGCCAAGTTGTTCAGCGACAATCTTTTTGACGCGCTGTTCGATGCTTTCCATGCAGATCTCCAAAGGGGAAAAGTCCGGCGAATTATAGCTAACCGGGAGAAAAAAAACCTATTACATGTACATCCCGCCATTCACGTGCAGCGTCGTACCTGTGATGTAACTCGCATTAGGCGAGGCTAAGAATGCGACAGCATGTGCAATATCGGCCGCAGACCCAAGCCGGCCAAGGGGGATTTGCCCCAAAAGTGCCGCAGTTTGCGTGTCATCTAACGCGCTTGTCATGTCAGTTTCGATAAAACCAGGTGCTACGCAATTCACCGTCACGCCCCGGCTGCCGAGTTCGCGTGCCAGCGCGCGGCTCATGCCAGCGACACCTGCCTTGGCGGCGGCATAGTTTGCCTGCCCGGGATTACCACTAGAACCCACCACCGAAGTGATGTTGATGATACGCCCCCAGCGGGCCTTCATCATGCCACGCATCACGGCGCGCGATAGTCGGAACACAGCGCTGAGGTTGGTCTGCAATACAGCATCCCAATCCTCATCCTTCATGCGCATCGCGAGGTTATCGCGCGTGATGCCAGCGTTATTCACCAGAATATGCAGGCCGCCCGACTGTTTGGTCAAGATATCGACCAAGGCATCGCACGCAGGAACATCGGTGACGTTCAACACGACACCGCGACCACCATGAGGCGCAAGCATCTCTGTGACAGCCAGCGCACCTGCTTCGGTGGTCGCTGTACCGACGACGGTTGCGCCACGCGTCGCCAATTCAAGAGCAATCGCCTTGCCAATCCCGCGCGAGGCACCCGTGACGAGTGCAACCTTATCTTTAAGATCCATGGTGTGCTCCAACGTTAACCAGCCGAGGCTAACGCATCAAGCGCAGCCTGCATGGACTCAGGGTCTGTCACCGACAACGCGACAATATTGGGATCGATGCGCTTGACCATCCCTGTCAATACTTTGCCTGGGCCACACTCAACGATATGGGTAATGCCCTGCGCTTGCATGGTCTGCACGATCTCGACCCAACGCACCGCATGCCAAGCCTGCCGAACTAACGCATCACGAATCGCAGCAGGGTCTTGCTCAATTTTTACGTCTACGTTGTTGATCACTGGCACCGCAGGAGTCGACACCGCGATCTTGGCCAAGGCGCCTTGTAAGACATCGGCTGCAGGCTTGAGCAAACTAGAATGAAACGGAGCAGAGACCGGCAAGATCATGGCGCGCTTCGCACCAGCCGCTTTCGCAGCCTCGATCGCGCGCTGAACGGCCGTCGCATGTCCTGCGATCACGACTTGCGAGGGCGCGTTGAAATTAACAGCCTCGACGATCTCACCTTGAGAGGCCGCTGCACACGCAGCACGCACCCCCTCATCATCCAAACCGAGCACAGCCGCCATGGCTCCCGTACCAACCGGTACGGCAGCTTGCATCGCGTTCGCGCGAATGCGCACAATACGTACAGCGTCGGCAAGCGACAAGGATCCGGCAGCTGTCAGCGCTGCGTACTCACCCAAACTGTGGCCAGCCATCAAGGCGGCTTGTGGCCCACCCGCGGCACGCCAGGCCTCATACATCGCCACACCCGCTGTCAACATCGCAGGCTGGGTGTTGGTGGTCAGACTTAGTTGTTCGGCCGGACCTTGCGCCATCAAGGCGCCAAGATCTTCGCCCAAGGCAGCGCTCGCCTGCCCGACGACTTCCATCGCCGCGGGATGGCCAGACCATGCATCCATCATGCCAACTGTTTGCGAACCTTGCCCAGGGAAAACGAATGCGAATTTCATGATGTTTTGTGAGGGTAAAAAATCTGTTTATCGATAATGGCACTACACACGTTATAGCCGCAGCAGCACCGAACCCCAGGTAAAGCCGCCCCCCACACCTTGCAGCAAGGCCAAGTGGCCGGGCTTGATGCGCCCATCACGTCTGGCCACATCTAGGGCAAGAGGAATACTCGCCGCAGAAGTATTGGCGTGCTGATCGACAGTCACGACAACTTTTTCAGTGGGTATATCTAGTTTACGCGCGAGAAACGTCAGAATACGTAAATTCGCTTGATGCGGAATCAGCCAATCGATATCCGACAATTGTAAGCCCGCTTTCTGAACAACGCTGCGCGCTGAACGATCAAGCACCGTGACCGCTTGCTTAAACACCGCTTGGCCGTCCATCCGCAAAAACGGGTCCCCCGTTACTTGGCCGAAGGCCACGTTGCCCGCAGCGCAAAGGATATTCATCTGACTACCATCTGCATGCAGTTCGGCTTCAATAATGCCAGGCGCCTCAGCGGCCTTGAGCACAACGGCCCCCGCACCATCACCAAACAACACACAGGTTGAACGATCATTCCAGTCAAGAATGCTCGAGAAAACTTCGGCGCCGATCACGAGCGCACACTTCGCACGCCCAGCCCGAATAAAACTGTCGGCGGTTGTGAGCCCGTACACAAAACCACTGCACACCGCTTGAACATCAAAGGCTGCCGCACCTTTATTCCCGAGATTGGCTTGCACGAGGCATGCCGTACTTGGAAACACAAAATCTGGGGTCGAGGTGGCCACAATAATTAAATCAAGTTCACTTGCTTGAACGCCGGCATCCGCCAAGGCACGACGTGCTGCCTCGGTTGCTAATGCGCTGGTCGTCATTCCTTTATCGGCAAGATAACGTTGCCGAATACCGGTGCGCTCAATGATCCACTCATCAGAGGTTTCAATCTGACGGGTCGCAAGGTCAGCCGCAAGCGCTTGATTACTCACCAACCTCGGTGGCAAGAAACCACCCGAACCGATCAGTTGCGCGTACGGCAAAGCGTGCGTCATGCAGAGCCTCCGGAAGATTTCAGGCCGTTATCTACCTGATTCTTGGTTAATTGATTAATCGCTTCAGTCGTGCGGGCGAGCAGACCGCTCACCACAGCCTGTCTCGCGCGCTCTAGGGCAAAGCCGAAGGCGACTTGGTCAGCAGAGCCGTGGCTCTTAATCACCACACCGCGCAAACCGAGCAAGGTCGCGCCATTGTATTGTCGATTATCCACACGCTTACGAAAACGGTTGAGCACAGGCATCGCGATCAGGCCAATGAGTTTTGTCAACCAAGAGCGGTTGAACTCTTCACGTACGATGATGGACATCATGCGCGCCAGTCCTTCGGAGGCCTTGAGTGCGACGTTGCCCACAAAGCCATCACAGACGACGACGTCCACCGTGCCTTTATAAATATCGTCGCCTTCCACGTTTCCGTAGAAATTCAAGGTGCTTTGACGCAACAAATCGGCAGCCTGTTTGACGACTTCATTACCCTTAATCAGCTCTTCGCCAATATTAAGCAACCCAACCGAAGGCGAGCGTCCGTCGATACCCAATTGCGCCAACGCGGCTCCCATCAGGGCAAACTGCAATAAGTGTTCGGCCGTGCAGTCAACGTTGGCACCGAGATCCAACATCGTCGTTGCCCCGCCCTGCTGGTTAGGCAAAGCCGTTGCAATGGCAGGCCGATCAATGCCATCAAGTGTTTTGAGTACGTAGCGCGAGATCGCCATCCACGCCCCCGTATTGCCTGCAGAGACGCACGCATCGGCCAAGCCATCTTTAACGGTTTGGGCGGCCACGCGCATTGAAGAGTCTTTTTTACGACGCAGCGCGACTTCAACTGAGTCGCCCATCGTCACGACCTCAGAGGCAGCGATGATAGGAAACCTGGCCGCAGCAAGGTTGGGAAAATCTTTTTTTGCAACGTCCACGGCTTGCGCAAGTTCGTGGGGCAAACCCACGAGCAACAACTGTGTGTCGGGAAAGCGTTGCGCGAAAGCGAACGCTGCTGGCACTGTGACGGGGATACCCGCGTCACCGCCCATGCAATCGATCGCGATGCGAATGACGGAAGCCACGTGTCAGTGCGACGCAGCGCTTGGACGAGATAAGCCCGTCAACCGCGATTATTCGTCAGTCTTGGTCTTGAGAACTTTGCGACCACGATAGAAGCCCGTTGGGCTGATGTGGTGACGCAGATGTTGCTCACCCGTGGTGGGCTCTACAGCCGTTGACGGATTGACGATAAAGTCGTGCGAACGATGCATACCGCGCTTGGACGGGGATTTTTTGTTTTGCTGAACAGCCATGACAACTCCTGTGGATCGACGAATTGTACGCCAACCATCTTAATAACAACTACTTACCTTT
>JBILHV010000333.1:0-2851 GCA_044350305.1 Burkholderiaceae bacterium | reverse complement strand
TTGATGCCTACCGTCACGGAACAGACTTTATCCAACAGTACATTTTTCCTGGTGGAATGTTGCCCTCCGCCAGCCGTTTCGCAAAAGAGAGCACGGCTGCCGCTTTAGCAGTACGCGCATCGTTTTCTTTTGGATTGGACTACGCAGAGACGTTGAGACGTTGGGGGATTGCGTTTGATCGCAACACCGCTGCGATCTCTGAGCAAGGATTTGACACTGCGTTCATACGCATTTGGAAAATGTATCTCGCTTACTGCGAAGTAGGCTTTCGTTATGGACGTACGGACGTAAAACAATGGGTCTTATCACACGCTTAGCACTATCCTTTGCTTGCTCGCTCTTGGTGTGGTCAAGTGCGAGTGCATTTGAGCCTCCTGCAGGAATTCCTGAGGTGGGGGAAGTCGGTCGCGGGGAGTTTTCTCGTTTTGGTTTTCGCGTCTATGAGGCACGTCTTTGGGCGCCTAGCGGACGTTACGTTCCACACCTGCCGTTTGCGTTGTCCCTGACCTATCAGCGGTCGATTGAAGGTGCTCGGATTGTTCAGGTATCGTTGGATGAAATGGCAAAGCTTGATGTACCGATTGGTGCGCATCCCCAATGGCGAGAGCAGTTGGCCCGTGTACTGCCCGACGTCGTTCCAGGCGATACGCTTACGGGTGTATATCAGCCCGGAGACGGTGCGACCTTTTACCATCAAGGTAAATTAACGGGGCGCATTGATGACAGTCTAGCGCGTGCATTCTTTGCAATTTGGTTGGATCCCCGTACAAGCGAGCCATCACTGAGGCAGGCGTTGTTAGGTGTTAAGCCGTGAGCCCCTATCGTTTAGCCGCGTATGGGGCTCTTGGGTTACCGCTTGCGATGGCGTTGATGCCAATCTATATGATTTCGCCCAAGTACTACGGTGAAAACCTTGGTTTGAATTTAGCCTACTTGGGAGCAATATTATTCTGCACTCGGTTGTTGGATACCGCGCAGGATCCATTTTTAGGGCGAGTCGTTGATGCGTTCCAAGCGTCGCGGTTTGGTTGGTCTGTGCTGTCGGTATTTGGGAGCATCCTGCTCGCTTTAAGCTTTGTCATGCTGTTCTCACCCCCCGATTGGTCACATCTCGGCTTGATGGTGTGGCTGACCTGCTGCCTCGTTCTTCTTTATGCGGCACATAGTCTCTTGAGTATTTGCTATGTCACGTGGGGTACGCGGCTAAGTGATGAACCGCTGATTCGCTCGCGTGTGGTCGCCTGGCGGGAAGGGCTTGGATTGTTTGGTGTGATTATAGCTTCCGTAGTCCCTGTTGTATTGGTCGAGGAATATGGGGCAGGGCCAGGCTATCGGTTATTTGCCTACCTGTTTGCGGCGACGTTGTTAATAGGCTTAGCGACGACCCTGTTATGGTCACCACGGCCTAAAGAGAAACTGACAGCCCTCACAGCGGGATGGCGGGCAGCGCTTGCGCATCGGCCTGTTAGGCAGGTGTATGGTTTTTATTTACTGAACGCTGTGGCTGTTGCAGTACCTGCCACATTGGTGCTGTTTTTTATTAGTGACGTTGTGCAGCGACCGAAAGATGCTGGGTTGTTTTTAGGCACTTATTTTATCGCCGGTCTTCTTGCACTGCCGCTTTGGGTGGCGTTGGCCGATCGTTACGGAAAGCGTTTGGCGTGGTTCAGTGGCAGTGTTCTCGCCGCGCTTGCGTTGTTCGGTGCGAATGCGGTGGGTGAAGGCGATGTCTGGCTATATGGTTTTGTATGTTTGATGGCGGGCGCTGCGCTGGGTGCCGACATAGCTTTGCCAGGCGCGATGTTGGCAGACGCGATTCCTAGCGAGCAGCGGCATAACACGGGTCTATACATAGGCGTTTGGGTGTTACTTGGCAAGCTCGCCCTGGCCATCGCGGCGGGTGTGACACTGCCCTTATTGAGCTGGTTTGATTACCAGCCTGGTACCCCAGCGACAGCGACACCTCTGATTGTTTTGTATGTTGGCCTTCCCATTTTATTAAAAGCCATTGCAGCGCTAGTGCTGCTTCGCTTCCCGCCGCCGGCATCTGCCGGTGACGAACTCTCGAGCTAGGAACAATCGTCATGAAACTCAAAGCGTTCATCGCTTCAATTAGTGCGGCCCTCTTGACCGCGTGCGGTAGTGTGGAAGTTAATCACTATGCGTCTGAAAAACCAGAGTTGGAGTTGTCGACATATTTCAATGGGACGCTCGACGCTTGGGGAATCTTTCAGAAGCGTGACGGTGCGGTTGCTCGCCGTTTTCATGTGGTGATTGAGGGCACGTGGAAGAGCCCATCTGAGGGTGTACTCGATGAGCGTTTCACCTATTCTGACGGTGAGACGCAGCGCAGAGTCTGGACGCTCAAGCGCCAGGCTGACGGCACCTGGCAAGGAACGGCTGATGATGTGGTGGGAGTCGCGATCGGTAAAGTGGCGGGTAATGCTTTGCATTGGAAGTATGTTCTACGCTTGCCTGTTGACGGGAAAGAGTACTTGGTCAATTTCGACGACTGGATGTGGTTGCTTGATGAGCAGTCCATGATGAATCGATCGGTGATGTCAAAGTTTGGCGTTGACCTCGGTGAGGTGACGCTGTTTTTCAAGAAGCGGACCTGAGGCGGTTAACAATGAGAAATTTATGGTCGCCGTTGAATCAACCTATTCATGACTGGCGCGAAAAAAGAGTGTGGATCGTTGGCGCATCGAGTGGGATTGGTTTGGCGCTTGCGAAAGCGCTTTTAGATGCGGGTGCCTATGTCACGCTATCAGCTAGACGTGAGGCCGAACTTCGCGAGTTTGCTGCGCAGTATCCCAAGGCATCGGTTGTTGCCTTTGATTGTATAGATCCC
>JBILHV010000332.1:0-2852 GCA_044350305.1 Burkholderiaceae bacterium | reverse complement strand
CCGCAAAGTCGGCGCTCATGCGGGATTGTCTGTTGTGCCTTACTACAACAAACCCTCCCAAGAGGGCATGTACCAGCACTTCAAAGCGATTCAAGAGGCGGTTGATTTACCGACAATTCTGTATAACGTGCCAGGCCGTACTGTGGCAGATCTTGCGCACGACACCGTCTTGCGTCTAGCTCAGGTCCCTGGAATTATCGGAATCAAAGACGCGACAGGAGATATTGGTCGTGGGGCCTTATTGATCCGTGACCTACCTGCTCGCTTTGCCGTGCTGAGTGGTGACGATGCGACGGCTGCGGCGTTAATCCTATTGGGTGGTCGAGGCAATATCTCCGTGACAGCCAATATCGCACCACGAGCGATGCATGACATGTGTGCCGCAGCGCTCAAGGGTGATGTCGCAAAAGTGCGCGAACTTAACGGACTGCTTGGGCCGCTCAATAAGCTCTTGTTCGTCGAAGGGAATCCTGTACCCGTGAAGTGGGCATTGCATCAAATGGGTCGCATCCCCAAGGGGATACGACTGCCGTTAGTTGAACTGAGTGCGCAGTTTCATGCGCCACTGCGGGCTGCGATGGTCCAGGCAGGATTACTCTAAGATGAAAACTCAAGGCTCCAACGTGAAATTTCTAAAAGTAATGGCCCTGCTTGGGCTTGCGTTCATTAGCGGTTGTGCCCAAATGCGTTCCTTGCTGGATGGCGACAACTCCGTTGACTACAAAAGCGTGGTGATGTCCGATCCGCTGAGCATTCCCCCGGACATGACGCAAGCAGCGAGCGACCCTCGTTATCGCGCACCTGCCGGCGGTTCCACGACCTTTAACCAGTTTCAGCAGGCTGGGCAACAGGCCTCGGCTAAGGGCGCAAGCGCGACGTCGTCGACGGTATTGCCTACGCGTAGTGACATGCGCGTCATGCGTGACGGTGATTTGCGTTGGTTGTCGGTCGATCTACCAGCGGATAAAGTTTTTTCGCTCGCGGCCGATTTCTGGAGTGAAAACGGATTCACATTGGATGTGACGGATCCGAAGGCTGGTCTACTCGTCACGAACTGGGCTGAGAACCGCGCCAAAATTCCCGAAAGCTGGATTCGTAAAGCGCTAGGTGCGGCATTGCAAGGTTTGTGGGATAGTGGTACGCGTGACAAGTTCCGCACGCGGATAGAGCGCGTGGGAACACGTACCGAGGTCTATGTTTCGCATCAGCATATGGACGAGATGGCGACCGCTTCGGATGGTACGGATATACGATGGATGCGCGGGAAAGAAGACCCAGGCCTCAATGCAGCGATGCTCGCGCGCTTGATGGTATTTATGGGCGAAGATGTCGATGGCGCACGCAAGAAGATGGCGCAGGCTGCGGCGAATCCTCAGGGCCCCAAGGTTGTGACGCCCACAACAGATAAGTCGGTGCTAATCATTAGCGAAAGTTTTGATCGTGCTTGGCGGCGTGTTGGTGTCGCGCTAGATTCAGGTGGTTTTGCTGTGGATGATCGTGACCGCTCAGCCGGTGACTACTATGTTCGATACGTCGATAGTGATACAGGCTTTAAACGCGAAGACCCCAATTTCCTGAGCCGCTTGTTTGGGGCGAAAGATCCGGGCAAGGCTCCCACCTATCGTATCCGTTTAGTTGCTCGGGGTAATGACACTGAAGTGACGGTATTGAACGATAAGGGCCAGCGAGACGAAAGTGATACGGCGAAACGACTGCTAGCGGTTCTCGCGGACAAGATTTAACATCTAAACAAAGGGGGCAAAGGCCCCCTTGTTAGCTTTGAACGTATGTCTTTTTTCGAGGTGTAGGGGGGGGCGGTTCTCGGTAGCACCTGCTGCGGCTAAACATGAGGTTTTGCGAGCAAAGAAAGGCCGACCCAGTGTAAAGTATGGTGGGTTTTGCTAATTAACGTGGCGCAGAGCCGATGAGCGCAAGACATCGTGTACACACATATTTTTAGTCAACTTAGTCTCTTGAGCAAAAGTGATCAATCATGGTAGAAAAAGCAATGGTCCGCGTGAATGCTTACACGATCGACGGCGATCGATTTAAAGTCCTCATCAACGACGAAGAACAGTACTCAATTTGGCCTGAGCAAAAAGCGGTACCAGCCGGGTGGTACGAAAAAGGTTTTGCGGGTTCTAAAGATGAAGTCATGCAGTACATTGATCAGCATTGGACAGATATGCGTCCTGCCAGCTTGCGCAAAGCCATGGATGCTGTGGCCAAATAGAGGTCATTTTTATTAGGACTCTCCCCGTGCGAACAATCGCAGTTGCGAATCAGAAAGGTGGCTGTGCGAAGACAACTACCGTCGTAAATTTAGCTGCTGCGCTTGCAGAGATGGGACGGCGGGTGTTGGTGATTGACCTAGATCCGCAGGCTAACGCTAGCCAGTGGTTGCAGGCAGGAGAGCCATTAGATGGCGCTTTCAAGTTGTTGACTGAAAGCACTTCTGTTGAAAAACTCATCGGGCCCTGCGCTACAACGAACATTGGCGTGATCGCAGCGAGTCAAGATTTGGCTAATGTCGAAAAGGCGCTAGGCGGGAAGTTGGCGATTGATTCGATTTTAAAGCGCAGATTGGCAAAGCTTGATAGCGCCCGCTGGGATTACATTTTGATCGATACCCCCCCTACGCTGGGTGTTGTGACCTTAAATGCGCTTGTAGCAGTCAAAGAAATTCTTATTCCTGTGACGACACACGTTTTGACGTTGTCTGGGGTTGCGCAGCTCATGTTACTCGTCGATGAAATTCAAGAGGTGTTGAATCCTGATTTAAAAGTTCTTGGATTCTTAGCCTCTCGCGTGGACGCTCGGACCAGGCACTCAAAAGATGTACTGGAATTGTT
>JBILHV010000331.1:0-2856 GCA_044350305.1 Burkholderiaceae bacterium | reverse complement strand
TGATGCATGTGTGATCCAAGCTCCCAAGGTGCTCACCCAACATCGTTCTGCGGACGGTACGCGGAAGTGGCTGTTTGATGTCGGGCAGGGCAATGCGATTGAATCCGTCTTTATTCCCGAAGATGATCGAGGCACCTTATGCATTTCGAGTCAGGCTGGGTGCAACGTTGCCTGCACCTTCTGTTCCACGGGGCATCAAGGCTTTAACCGCAACCTAACCGCTGCCGAAATCATTGGTCAGCTTTGGTGGGCCAGGCACGAGCTCATGCAAGATACGGCCTCCGCACGAATCGGGTCGCAAGAAGGCTCTGCAGACGCACGCTTAATCAGCAATGTCGTGATGATGGGCATGGGCGAGCCGCTCCTGAACTACGAACCGGTGCTCGCAGCGTTACGCATGATGCTTGATGACAACGCCTACGGCCTGTCGCGCCGACGCGTCACCGTCTCGACTTCCGGCGTTGTGCCGATGATGGATCGCTTATCACAGGATTGCCCGGTAGCGCTTGCCGTGTCATTGCATGCGCCGAACGACGCCTTGCGTGACACACTCGTGCCACTCAATAAAAAATATCCGCTCGATCAACTGCTGGCCGCCTGCGAGCGTTATTTAGAGTTCGCGCCACGTGATTTCATTACCTTCGAGTACGTGATGTTGGACGGTGTGAACGACCTTGATCAGCACGCCCAGGAACTCATACAGATTGCGCGACGGATACATTGCAAATTTAATTTAATTCCCTTTAATCCTTTCCCCGGGTCTGGGCTCCAACGTTCGTCTGCCCTGCGAATTCGCGAGTTCGCGCAGCAACTCATGGATGCCGGAATCGTGACGACAGTGCGCAAGACACGCGGAGACGACATCGATGCCGCCTGCGGTCAGCTGGCGGGTGAGGTGAAAGACCGTACAAAATTAAGTGAAAGAATGGCGCAAAAGAAGATGATTGCCATCAAGGAGACCCGTGCATGAGTGCAGATGATTTCGCAAGTCGATCCAATGTTGGATCAATCCCTGCGTCTGTAGAACGCATCACCGCAGCAGGGGGATTGCGCGCATTGCGGGTGTCTAAAGGGTTGTCGCTCGAGGATGTGTCTGGAAGATTAAAATTTCCCGCGCGGCATATCGAAGCACTTGAAGCGGAGCGTTTCGACGATCTTCCCAAAGGACTTGGGTTAAAGAGCCTTATAAAAAACTATGCAAAGCTTTTGGGTATTGATTCCAAGCCGTTGGAGGATGCCCTGAAGCCTTATGTCGGGCAAGTTGAGGGCGGTATCGCTAACCACATGTCGACGCGCACGCTCGACAGCCACGCGGTTACGCCGCTTCGACCCGTGTTCGCTTGGTTTTGGTGGGTCTTGATCGCTGCCGTGGTGCTCGTCGCCGCTGCGGTGGCGCTTAGCCATGATATTTTGCCAACTGATTGGTTGCCAGCCGGGCTAGAGGGTTGGTTCAAATGAGCACGTCTGACTTGGACACCCGTCCGGCCGTCGTCGAGCGCCACCCAACCCGTACCGTAGCCGTTACTTGGGGTGATACCCGCACGCTGATTGGCGGCTCTGCCCCTGTGTTGGTTCAATCCATGACCAACACCGATACAGCTGATGCGATTGCGACGGCCATTCAGGTCAAGGAGCTCGCTCTGGCTGGCTCGGAAATTGTTCGGATTACCGTGAATACGCCGGAGGCTGCGAAAGAGGTGCCCGCCATACGCGAGCAGCTTGATCGTATGGGCATATCGGTACCCTTGTGCGGTGATTTTCATTACAACGGCCATAAGCTGCTGACGCAATTTCCAGATTGCGCGCAGGCGCTGTCGAAGTATCGGATTAACCCCGGCAACATGGGGGGAGGCAAACGTCGCGATGATAATTTTGCGCAGATGATTGAAGTTGCCTGCCGTCACCAGAAGCCCGTTCGTATTGGCGTGAACTGGGGGAGTCTTGATCACGAGTTACTCGCACGCATGATGGATGAAAACAGCAAGGTTGCGAAACCTCGCAACGCACAAGCGGTCATGCGTGACGCTTTGGTGGTCTCCGCAATTAGTAACGCGCAACGCGCTGAAGAGCTTGGGTTGCCTGGCGACGCCATCATCTTGTCTTGCAAGGTGAGTCACGTGCAGGACCTTATCGCAGTTTACCGAGACCTCGCTTCGCGGTGCGACTATCCATTGCACCTTGGCTTGACCGAAGCTGGAATGGGTAGCAAAGGTATTGTGGCCTCGACAGCCGCGTTAAGCGTGCTGTTACAGGAAGGGATTGGCGATACGATTCGTATTTCTCTGACTCCAGAGCCCGGCGGTGATCGCACGCGCGAGGTGATCGTCGGTCAGGAAATCTTGCAGACGATGGGCCTGAGAGCCTTTACACCAATGGTCATCGCCTGTCCGGGCTGTGGTCGTACCAGTAGCACTGTTTTTCAGGAACTCGCTGATCGCATTCAAACGTACTTACGTGAGCAGATGCCGATCTGGAAGAATAAGTATCCAGGGGTCGAATCCATGAATGTCGCGGTAATGGGCTGTGTGGTTAATGGTCCAGGCGAAAGTCGTCATGCGGATATCGGCATTAGTTTGCCCGGAACCGGCGAAGTGCCTGCTGCGCCTGTTTTTGTGGATGGTGAACGCACGGTGACGCTGAAAGGGGATCACATTGCCGAGGAGTTTCAAGTAATTGTTCAAGAATATGTAACGCGTCGCTACGGTGCGACGCGCGTAGCGACAAGTACTAACTGACTGTATTTATGACACAAGCGTTTGCAAAAGTTACCGCCATACGTGGCATGAATGACGCACTGCCTGGAGCGAGTGTGCGCTGGGAATTGCTCGAAGACAACGTACGTGCCTGGATGCGCGC
>JBILHV010000330.1:0-2857 GCA_044350305.1 Burkholderiaceae bacterium | reverse complement strand
TTAAGCCGGCAAGGCGCTTTTCGTCCTCCCCGAGCCGCGTCGCTTCGGCGCGCTGGGCTTGCATTTGCCCTTCGATACGGGCAAGAACAGTCGCGCGCTCCTTTTGTTGCGCCTCAAGTGTCCCCTTTTGTTGTGTGGTTTCGCTCACGAGCCGGGCAACATCTTTTTGACGGGCGTCTGCTTGCGCTTCGAGTTGAGCCAGACGATCGATGTCCTTCTTGAGCGCCGTCACCGTGTCAGCACGCGCCTTAGAGACATAGTCCAGGTAGGCTAAATTACGCCCGAGTTCCTGAGGATCGTCACCCGATAGCAGCGCAGACCAAGGGGACAAGCCACTTGAATACTGCTTACGTAACTGATCGGACAGCTCGTCGCGTCGCACAGTTAGGGTGTGCTGCTGACGTGTAATTTGACGTTGCAGACTTTCTAGCTCGGTTTGGGCTTTTTTAAGATCGGCCGCAAGCTCAACGATCCGGCGTGAGGTCTGGGAGATCGCCGTCTCTGAGGCCTTCAGCGCATCCGCAGCCTCCTTGCGATCCGCCTCGCGGGCATCCAGCTCTTTTTGCACAGCCTGAATACGCCCACGCAAATCCTCCCTCTGGCGCTGCGCTTGCGTCTGCCGGGCAGCAATATCCGCAGGATCAGCAAACACCGCACCCGCGTCCCCAAAAAGGCTAAGGGCACCACACAGCCAGATGGCAATACGCCGCTTGATCACGCTTTCTTGGCTTTCCCTTGTGCCGCTACCGCCGCCATCGCCGCTTCAATTTCCGCGGGATCGCCCAGGTAGTAATGTCGGATTGGACGCAAATCTTTGTCTAACTCGTACACCAAGGGCTGGCCTGTCGGGATATTCAGGTGAACGATATCGTCCCCAGACACGTTGTCCAGATGCTTGATCAGCGCCCGCAGGCTATTGCCATGTGCGGCGACCAGCACCCGACGACCCGCTCGTATTGAGGGCGCAATCGTCTCATCCCAGAAGGGCAACACTCGCGCCACGGTGTCTTGGAGACATTCTGTGGCGGGCAGTTGCTGAGGGGTCAGCTTGGCATAACGCGGATCAAAGCGAGGGTGACGCGGATCATCGAGCGCAATAGGATTAGGCGCTATTGCGTAAGCGCGGCGCCAAATCAGCACCTGCTCATCGCCATACTGGGCGGCCATCTCCGCTTTATTGAGTCCCTGCAAGTCTCCGTAGTGGCGCTCATTCAAACGCCAGTTGTTGTGAACCGGCAAATACATCGTATCCATGGCATCGAGCGCAATCCACAGGGTACGGATCGCGCGCTTGAGAACCGACGTAAAGGCCACGTCAAAAACATAGCCCTTTTCCTTAAGTAGCTCGCCGGCGCGACGCGCTTGGTCGCGGCCCGCCTCGGTCAAATCGATGTCCGTCCAACCGGTGAATCGGTTTTCGAGGTTCCATTGGCTTTCGCCGTGACGCATCAAGACTAATTTATACATGGCAGACACAGGTTAAAGTGTAGTTAAAGCACCATTTTATAATTGTCTTTGTCTTTACAACCAGCCGACCCTTTTTTTGGGGCTAAACCGCCTCTTTTGGACACACCGTGGATTTCTTTTCAGATCAAAACAATCTTCTTTTAATCGGCATCGCGCTTGGCTCGGGGCTCGCTTTGGCGTGGCCCATGATTCAACGCAGCCGCGGCGGCGCTACCGTGAGCAGCACCCAAGCCGTACAAATGATTAACCATCAAGGTGCGGTTTTACTTGATACGCGCTCAATCGAGGCGTTCCAGGGCGGGCATATCCCCCAGGCGCGCCATGCACCATTGGCCGACATTGAAAAGAAGGCGGCTAGTCTTGCCAAAGACAAACCCCTGATCCTCGTCTGCGAAATGGGTCGCAGCGCCATAGGCGCGGCCTCTCGCTTGCGCGCTCAAGGCTTCACGGCTGTCAGCGTGCTGGACGGCGGCATCAAAGCTTGGTCTACCGCTGGCCTCCCTCTTACGACTAAATAACGGAGTCACAACATGAACAAAGTTGTCATGTACACCACGGGCTACTGCCCCTACTGTTCACGTGCGGAGATGCTGCTCACGCAGCGCGGTGTCGCCGAAATTGAAAAAATACGCATCGATGAGGATACCGAGCAGCGTTCCATCATGATGGAACGTACTGGGCGCCGCACGGTCCCTCAAATTTATATCGGCGACACCCATGTCGGTGGTTTCGATGACCTGTCCGCACTCGATCGGGACGGGAAGTTATTGCCTCTGCTCAACGGGTAAGCTGCTGCGCTTTACCCATTCTTTCTTTCTCACTTTTGTCTCTGGATCCTTTATGTCTGACCAAACCGCCCAAGCCGAAAACGCACCCTCCTTCAATATGCAGCGCGTCTATCTCAAGGATCTATCCCTAGAGATGCCCAACGCTCCAAATATATTTCTGGAACAAGACGGACCAGAAGTTGAAGTGGCGATCAACGTGGGTGGTCAAGCGCTTGCCGAGACCGTTTACGAATCAACCGTAACGGTCACCGTCACAACGCGCATTAAAGACAAGGTGCTGTATTTGGTGGAAGCCACGCAGGCGGCAATTTTTGAAATCGCCAACATTCCTGCTGAGCAACTTGATCCGATCATGGGCATTGTGTGCCCCACGATGCTGTATCCCTATTTGCGCGCCAACGTGGCCGACGCCATCACGCGCACCTCTTTGCCACCCTTGCATCTGGCCGAAGTAAATTTCCAGGCTCTGTTCGAGCAGCGCCTTGCGCAAGCTGCTCAAGAGTCGGGTGCGGCCGATGCTGGCAAGGAGTCGGGTTTAATCCTGCCTCCGGGCATGACGCGCCAGTAACGCGCCGAACGCATCTTGCCCATGCTCGCAGCTA
>JBILHV010000329.1:0-2860 GCA_044350305.1 Burkholderiaceae bacterium | reverse complement strand
AAAGTTAGATAAAAGTTCGCGATGATACTGTCCATCGCCAAATTCAAAATTAACCATCAAAATCCGTTTGTTCAGTCTCGTCGCCCAAAGCTCTTCTGTCATGCCCATGCCGCCATGCGTCTGAATCACCATGTGCGCGACGATCGGGCCAACCTGAGAGAGATAAAGCTTCAGTAGGGAAATATCACGATCGACTGGCGCCGCTCCGTTTCGCGTCGATTCAGCTTGGGCCGCAACGAAAGCGCGGAAGCATTCATACCGCACATAGGCGTCCGCCACATAATGGCGCAACACTTGAAAACTTGAGAGCGTCACACCAAACTGTTTACGCTCCGACAAATAACGGATCGTCTGCTCTAAGACGGAGCCCATTGACGCCACGGCTTCCACGCAGACAAACAACGTACCCATCGCATTCGTACGATCGAGCGCTTCACCCAGAGCTTGTCCCTGTGCAAGAACTTGTGCACCCGATACAGACAGCCCTGCAAATTTCAAACTTAGTGTATGCCGACCATCGATTCGCATTTCACGCGCAAACTCGACTTGATCTGATCCTGCAAGAACCAGGAGCAGTAGCGGGCTCGTGACTTCTGGCGACACCCCATCGCAGGCGATCAAATAGTGCGTCGCGGCCGGCACCTCCTCCACCCCCGCTACTCCACCATTGATTTGCCACCCTCCAGCACTCGGCTGCGCGAACAAGCTTGTCTGCTCGTCTAGCTGTTTGCAGTAAGGATCTAGTGAACGCCAAACCGGCTGAATGCGGACCGTACCGTCAGCCATCCCTGCTAACAGCGACTCTTTACCCGCAAACTGCAGTGTAGACAGCAGCACTGCGGGCAATCCCATCCCCGAGCTAACGGGCAAAGGCAATGCATAGTGGGAAGCCCCCTCTAGTAAAGAACAAAAATCAGTGACGGCACCCCCCAGCCCGCCGAACGCTTCGGGTATCAGACACGCCGCCCAACCGAGCTCAAGTGCCTCATTCCACTTCGCACGACGCAGATCAACCCGCTCAGACGGTTCTGCGGCAGCAACAGCATCCGCGTCCGCATCTTTTGCAAAAACGAGTGCGGCATCGCGGAACTCAGATTCAAAAATTGGCTTAACGATAAATGTCATGATGCTTAATGTCCAAACAGTTCGCGAGCAACCATGTTTTTCTGCACTTCGTCACTACCACCGTAAATCGTACGAACGCGAGAATAAAAGTAGTTCTGAATCCACAGCGTCGCTTGCTCGTTCTCATCAAAAGCCGAGCCCTCTTGCAGCGGCATCCGAGCAGCAAACTCTGGGCCCACGACCTCTGCACCAATTTCAGTGATGGTCTGATACAAGCGCGAGCTTGTGAGCTTTAACACCGAAGGCTGCGTCGTGATTGGTGTCTTACTCATGACCGCCTCGATGGCCTCCAGACCGAGCTCGCGGATACCGCGCAATTCTGCTTCTACATTCAGCAAGCGCAACTCGAGCGCCGCTCGTCGCGCTCGATGCTTGGGTTGAGCAAGCTTCTCGGCAATTAAATGGCGCGTGCGACTAAGATATTGAAACAGTGGCGCAGTGTTGGCGGAATTCAAACGCTCACGCGCCAACAAAAACTTGCCATACTTCCAGCCGCTACCGACGTCGCCGATGCAATCAGATAATGGCACTTCGACATTATCCAGAAACACTTCATTCACATGGAGCCAGCCATCAATCGTACGAATCGGGCGTACCGTAATGCCTTGGGCCTTGATTGGAATGATCAACAGACTAATACCGTCTTGTTTGCGCGCCTCTTCCGACGTGCGAACCAGGGTGTACATAAGATCTGATTCCTGAGCGTGTGAAGTCCAGGTCTTTTGTCCGTTGACAATAATTTTGTCGCCACGAATCTCGCCACGCGTTTTGAGAGACGCAAGATCCGAACCTGCGTTAGGTTCAGAATAACCTTGGCACCACCAGTCTGACCCGTCTAAGATTCCGGGCAAGTAGCGGCGCTTTTGCTCTGGGCTCCCAAACTCAATTAAGACGGGACCAATATGCCGAAGCCCGTGGTGATATTGCGCAGGACAATCGTTCTCTGCGAGGACCTCACCATAAATCGCCTGTTGCTTCGGGTTCCAGCCAGTTCCCCCCAACTCCTTGGGCCAGTTTGGCGCACCCCAGCCGTGTTGATGCAGTATTTTTTGCCAACGACTCCAAGGCTCTCGCGATAACTTGCGATTTTCAGCGACAAGCTTCCGAATGTCTGGTGGACAATTTTTTTGAACAAACGCCTCAACTTCATTTCGGAACGCCTGATAGTCAATCTGCTCACTCATTTCACGACCTTTCGCTCAACTTCGCTTTGAATCAACGGCCTTTATAGACCGGCTTACGCTTTTCTTTAAAGGCCTTGAGTGCTTCGGCCGTATCTTCAGTTTTTCCAAGCGCAACGGTCATGTTTTGCTCAAATCGATAGCCTTCGCGACGCGGCATTACTGCCGTCACTTGCGCGGCTTGCTTTGCGTAACTCAATGCGATCGGTGCTTTGCTCGCGATATCCGTCGCGATTTCCATGACATACGGCATCAATTCATCAGGGGGCAAACTTGCCTCGATCAAACCGAGACGGTACATCTCATCGGCCGTGACCTTCATGCCTGTAAAGAACATTCTGCGCGCTCGCGACTTGCCAAACACGCTTTGAAGCATCGCGGTGCCGCCAGCTAGTCCGACATTGATTTCGGGCATGGAGAAGAATGCGGTATTGGACGCCACCCAAATATCGCAACTATTCATCAGACCAAAACCCGCACCCATCGCTGGGCCATTGACCGCAGCGATCACAGGCTTGCTACATTCGATGATCGAGTTACTGGCTTCACGCACT
>JBILHV010000050.1:0-8816 GCA_044350305.1 Burkholderiaceae bacterium | reverse complement strand
GTGGATCGCTCCAGTGACCGCCGGTCGGATCCGGATTGAGGTTGGCACCAATGAAGCCAAACTCCTTGACGCAACGCTCGAGCTCTGTAAGGACTCGTGCGCCAGGCGCCACACCACTGGCCTGCGGCAATTGACATACGCCAACAAAGTGATCGGGATAGAGCGTACACACGCGGTGAATCAGCTCGTTATTAAAGCGGGCCCAAACAACGTTGGTGTCTTCATTGCCCATATGGTGGTCCATTGCGACCGCTTTGGGCGAGAAGATTGTCATGTCAATCCCACGCTCGCGCATGATGCGTAACTGGTTTTTATCGATACCGGCACGGATTTCGTCGTCAGTCACCGCGGGTGGCGCTGCGGGTGGCGCTGTGCCAGTGCGTTGAAATGCGGCAATCTGTTCAGTACGAAATTTCGCGACCTGAGCGGGAGCGGTCGTGAAATGACCGTGACAATCGATAATCATGGCTGGCCTTTGTTAAAAGGAAGTTAGGCATAACCGCCAATTTACACAATTTCACAGCTGTTGAGCGGTTGTCCTTACGATACTATTTACAAACTTTAAATAGCATTGCAATGATTGAGGATTTCCTGCGATGACAACTCCGGTCAATCAGCTCACCCTTGATTGGATGGCTGAATACGAAAAAAAGTGCCAGCGTCATTTGGTTGATGTTAACGGGCAGCATGTGATGTGGCGTCAGTTTGGTCAAGGCGAGTCGTTGTTGCTCATCCATGGCGGGCATGGCAGCTGGTTGCATTGGGCGCGCAATATCGATGCGTTGTCGAAACATTTCACGCTCTACATCGCCGATCTGGCAGGCTTTGGCGACTCGAGCGCGCCTGACTTTGACGACTTTGAGAACATGGTTCAAGTCACTGCGGCCTCAATACGAACGCTGTTGGGGCCTACGACTCCCTTCAATCTTGCAGGCTTTTCTTTCGGAGGACTCGTGTCCGCCAATGTGGCCGCCGAGGGTTTGGCGGTGAAGCGCCTCGCATTGTTAGGGCCGGGGGGGCATGGTGGACCAAGGCGCGAGCGTGGCCAGCTTGTGAATTGGAAGCGTGCGTTAACGGATGAAGAATTGCTTGAGGCAATGCGGTTCAATTTGTGGGCGCATATGATCTATGCCGATGAACAGTTGGATCCTTTTGCGATCGGGATTCACACTTATTCTTGCATCCATACACGCTTCCGTAGTCGGGGGATTTCTGGTCGGGGATTACTTGGGCCTGCGCTCGATGTGTACACCGGGCCGAGCTTAATCGTGTGGGGTGAGCATGACGTCACGTGCACCCCTGAATATCTGATGACGCATATGATTGAGGGGCACGCAAATCGTCGGGGCGTAATCCTGCCCGATGTCGGACATTGGGTGAACTATGAGGACGCCGCGCGCGTCGACCCAATTTTGATCGACTGGTTTGGCGCTTAGTCAGCCAAGGGATCAACGCTCTGATTGCAGGCAATTTGCACGACGAACTGGTCTTGCAATCTCACTGCACTCAGTTGCCCCCCCCAGACACAGCCCGTGTCTAGCGAGATCAAGTCCGGCTTGAGTGTTAAGCCCAAGGTTGACCAATGCCCAAAGACCACCGTGACGTCGCGTGTCATGCGCTTGGGCATATTGAACCAGGGCGTCAGTCCTGGTTGCACGACTTCGGGTCCGGTCTTAACAGAGAGCATCATACGACCCTCTTTGTTGCAAAGACGGATTCGCGTCAACGTATTAATAATGGCACGCATCCGCTCCGGCCCACGAAACGCATCATCCCAGTAATCTGGTTCATTGCCGTACATCGTCAGAAGAGATTGTTGCCACGCGTCACTGCGCAACTGCGCGTGCACTTCATCAGCGAGTGCCACGGTTTTTTCTGCTGACCAATCAGGGAGCACGCCAGCATGAACCAGGAGGTGTCCGTATTCAAAGTGAGCCAGTGGGCAGCGGCGCAACCAGTTCAGAATCTCGGGGGCATCATGGGCCTCGAGCACTTCGGTTAAGGTGTCGCGCTTGCTCGGCCGCCTTGCGCCAGCCGCCATGGCCAGTAAATGCAGATCGTGATTGCCCAGTACCGATAAGGCTCGGTCACCCATCGCCATAATTCGTCTGAGCGTTGCGAGCGAGCGAGGACCGCGGTTAACCAAATCGCCCGCGAACCAAAAGCGTGCGTTGGGGTCGTCTGCGATTTTTGGTTGCTCAAGCAAGTGATTCAGGCTGTCGCAACAGCCTTGTACATCCCCAATCATCCAGATGCTGCCAATACTCATAGGGGCGATTTTTTCCAAAAGAAAAATCCACCGTTACGCTGTGCGATGGCATTTCTGTTTTCCATCATGAACACTGCAGTCAGAGCAAGAATCATGGCACCAATATTTGGGAGAAGCGCAGTCACCACTGGTGACCAATTAAACAATAAACTGACATTCAGGGCGAGTTGATTAATCATAAAAAAGCCAGTGCCAAGTAAGATACCCAAAAAAACCTTCGCCCCAACGCCACCGCGGCGCGTCTGCATAAAGCTAATCGGCGCAGCAATGGTGAGCATCACTAGTAACGTAAAGGGATACGCCATCTTTCTCCAGACCGCTACGATTTGCCGATCTGCTTGCAATTGATTACGGTTCAGATAGTCGATGTAGTCGTGTAGAGCCATCAGAGACATCCTTTCGGGCGTCAGAATGCGTGCAACGAGGCGTTCGCTGCTCAAGGTTGTATCAATGGTTTGGCGAGGTAATTGTTTGACTGTCACGGCTGGCCGTGTCGTGACCTTGGCGTCAGCCAGCACGTTCTTGATATTTGGATCGAGTTGGGTTTCGACGACATCTTGCATGTCGAGTTTGCCTTTGACGAATTTTCCTGATTTTGCTTGAGTCATCACCGAGAGCGTCAGCCCATCTGGAAACTCATAAATCGACAGATTTTCGACATTTCCGGAAGTGAGTAATTTTCCTACGTTGATAATGCGCGTCCCACCGTTTGGGGTAG
This sequence comes from Burkholderiaceae bacterium, assembly GCA_044350305.1. Classification (GTDB taxonomy): domain Bacteria; phylum Pseudomonadota; class Gammaproteobacteria; order Burkholderiales; family Burkholderiaceae_B; genus Zwartia. The sequence continues at coordinate 5,829 of JBILHV010000050.1, read as the reverse complement.
GCTCTTTAAACCAGTAACCACTCGCTAATCTGCCCCCCTCCACTCGACCGCGCATGAGCAGATTGACCTCACTACTTTTTATTTCTGCGAACGGTGTTAAAAACTCAGATAAGATGAGTGCGCCCAGGATGATCGGAATAGATACGGTCCAGAGCATGCCCAATAGTCCCATCCCGCTCACGCCGGAGACGCGCAGAATGACGAGTTCATTACGTTGCGCTAACCCTGAGAGCGCAAGGATGGCACCAATCAGTAAGCCAATCGGCAGTAAATCGTAGAGACGTGTGGGCAGTGATAGCCCCTGCAAGTAGAACAAAGCTGTCAATGGAAACCGCGCGTTCACAGTGTCCAGCTCGTCAACCAACGTGAAGAACGTAAACAGCCCCAGCAAAGCAATCAGAACCACCGAGGTGGATCGATAGATTTCGCGGGCCAGGTAGCGACGTGCAGTTTGCATAAGTCCTAGTGTAATGCCTAGCGAGAGTCAGACAGATTGGCGCGCAGACTGGCAAGCACGGGGGTGATATCTGGGCGCCGGCCGTGCCAGAGATAGAAGCTTTCGGCTGCTTGCCCGACTAGCATGCCTAGCCCATCGCTCGTGTTTGCAGCGCCATCACGCTGAGCTTGCAGCATAAAAGGAGTCGCCGTTGCGCCGTACATCATGTCATAGGCCCAAGCGTTTTTAGCGTATAGCTCAGAAGCCACCGCAGGGGCCTCGCCTCCGAGGCTGCTGGAGCTTGCGTTGATGACAAGATCCCAGCTGTGGGGCTCGCCCACTTCCTTCAAGCTACCTGCGGTCAGTCTATGCGGCGCAATGGAGGATGTCGTTTGGTGTTGCACGATCAGTTCATGCGCGCGCGTGGCGGTTCGATTGATCAGGTGCAGCTTTGCACAACCCGCATCCAAGAGCGGACCGAGTACGCCGCGCGCAGCCCCCCCTGCACCGATTAAAAGGACGCGTGAGTCTGGATTTAGCGCGCCGAGTCGCTGTAGATCAAGAACCAGGCCAACGCCGTCTGTGTTGCAGCCGTGCAGCGTACCTTTGTCATACCAAAGAGTGTTGACCGCTTGCGCTGAGGTCGCGCGCGGGCTTAAGTTTGCGCCAGCGAGCTCCCATGCCTCAAGCTTGAAGGGCACAGTGACATTGAGTCCACGCCCCCCGACCTCAAAAAAATTGCGGACCGTGAGCGCGAAGCCGTCCAGCGGCGCGAGGATGCGGTCGTAAACCAGCTTGACTCCTGTCTGCGCAGCAAATTGTTGGTGAATAGCTGGCGAACGACTATGTTCAATGGGGTTGCCGACGACGGCACAGCGAGTAGGAAATTGAGTTGATGTCATTTTGTCGTGACTGATCCGTTTACAAAGTGCCAAGTCCGCGTTAAGACCAGCTGATCGATTTGGCTCGCCATGTCCTGTGGAAAAACCGCGAAGGGCGCCGCGAGTTGGGCAATACGCCGCACAGCTTGGTTAAGTAAGGCCTTGTCAGAGGGACGGTTAATTTGAATATCTGCTACGGAGCCATCCGCACGAATCGTGAGCGTGGCCTGGACACTGCCATATACCTTGTCCCCCACACCCTTTGGATAGTGCTGAGTGCCGATCTGCTCGACCCGAAGGCGCCATTGATCAATATAGGGCGCAAATTGCATTTGGCGCGCCGAGGGGGCGTCGAAGTGTTTACGGGGGCGTTCGCTGTATTGTTCGATTTGTTGCGTCAGGACCGTAATGCGGTTGTTACGCAGAACTGCTTCTTGATCGTCTTGGTCTGGACCGTTGCGATCGGTGTCTTTCAAAAAATGCTCATTGGGCCGACCTTCTTGCGCGGCTTGCTGAGCCTTTAAGAGTGTGAGTAACTCTTGCTGCTGAGTTTCGAGCTGTAGTCGTTTTTTTACAAGCGCCTCGAGCATGAGGTTGTCGGGGGATTGTCCCCCATGTGCGAGCTGGCTCGAGGTGTAACCCGTCGGAGCGTCTCCACCGCCATCTAAATTGGATTGCGCGAACAGACGCGCGAGCGCCGGTGCGCTCTCAGTTTGCGCATTGACCATCACCACTTCTATTTCAGAAGGCAACGGTTGTGCATATCGCTCGCCAGAGAAATTCCAAGCGAGAATTGCAACGTGTAACAGAGCGGACAGAATAACTGCCCAGTATAAAAAGCGACGTTGCCCCGCCGACCAATCGGCCGGTGAGTGCGTGGGCAAGGGCGTTGTATGTGCTGTCATGTGGTTTGCGTGGCGACGTGTCGGCACTCGACCTCGAGGGTGAGTTCGTCGGTCGAGAGAATCTGCAACGTGATCATTTCACCACGTTCAGACTGCGGCAGGCCGCTTACGCGGATCACCAGCGGTGCGTGGTCTAGACGAACAAGGTCCTCCTTGAGCACGGTTGCCGCACACTCTGTGATTTGCTGTTGTTGCAGCCAACGCAGGCACCAAAAGCGCTCCAGACTATTCTGGAAATCGTGCCAAGCGGTGTACTGAGATTCAAAGCTGCCAATAATGGCAAACAGGTCGGCATCTTTAGGTTTGAAGGGCGCGACTAGTGGCGCCGAGACGCCGTGCTCAATCGCGGCAATGATCTGCCACTGATTGACTAAGTCTACATAGCGCCTTAACGGAGACGTGCACCAAGCATATTGCGCCACGCCGATCGCCTCATGAGGCAGGGCGTGTGTGCTCATCCGTACACGACCACCTTGCTGCGAACGATAAATACCAGGCAAACCATTGGCCGCGAGCAATCCACCCCAAGTACTGTTGGCCAGAATCATATATTCCGCGACCAATCGATCCAGTGGGGCGTTGCGCATGCGCGGCACAATTCGCACTGGGGTATCGGGGTTGTCCGGATCGCCATCGACATAAAAGCTGTATTCCACCCGATTGTTGCTCTCGGTCTTACCACGAACCATATCGCGCTGTTTGCTCAGAGATAGTGCGAGCGCCCAGAGCGGACGAATCCAATCGTTGTAGGGCAACGCAATCGACGGGTCAGCAAGCGCCTCTTCGTTAATGTCTTGGTCCAGCGCATGATGGCGAAGATTCTCTCGCACAGCGACACGCTCGATCTTGCTTTCGTGCGAAAGGATTTCGCCCGTGATTGGGTTGGCTGTCACGTAAAGAGATACCGCAGGTGTAGGACGTCCCGCATCGAGTGAATAGGCTGCAATGACGGAGTCTGGTTGCATCGGGATCTTATCGCCGGGCATGTATACCGTCGACATTCGCGCACGGGCTAATTTGTCTAAGGCGCTGTCGCGCGTGACCGATAAGCCGGGCGCTGCAATATGGATGCCGACTTGAATGTTGCCATCGGGCAGTACGCGAACCGATAAGGCGTCATCAATTTCTGTCGTGGTGATATCGTCAACCGAATAGGCCACCACATCGGCAAGAGGGAGCTCACGATCAAGGGAGGGCAAGACCTCGTTGGCAAATGCGATGCCGCGCGGAAAGTGGGTCGCAATAAAGCGACCTTTGTGCAGCGCCAGCGCGTGCGGCCAAGCACCAAGTTCTAGTAGCACCCGTTCGGGCGGTTTTTGTAGGCTGGTGGCCGCCGTATCCAAGGCCTTCCATGCCTGAGAGTTTTTGTCTGGTCGTGTGATGAGCGCCATCGCAGAGTCGGCAATCGTTTGTGGTAGCCGGCCTGCAATGATTTCATCGGCCCACGCCGACATTTCAGCGGCTTGCCGTTGTTTTTTTTCTTGCGCTGCGAGTGCCGCAGTCAGGATCTCCGGGGGCGCGGGACGGAAGCGGCCTCGTCCGCGACGATGAAAATAAATCGGTGCACTGTGCAGGCGCAGGAGCAGCGTGGTTTTTTCGAGCGTGTTGACCGGATGACCGAAGTAGTCGATCCCGAGCGTCTCAATATCGAATTCGTCCTGGGGTGCGCACTCCCACAAAAACTGGAGCTCAATTTCTTCTGAGAGTCTTTGTGCTTCGGGCATCAAGACATCTGGTGCAGGGCTTGTAAACGTAAACAAACAATTTGCGCGCTTGATTTTGCTGCGTTTACCGGATTCAGACTCAACCTGCAGGGCGGCCTCAGACTCGGACATAATATGCCCAGTCTTAAACATCCCTTCTTCTTCAAACAAAACGTACATACGATATCCGGTGATTCGGTTGGCTGTCCGGCTTACTGCTTGCCGGATAGTGCGTCGAGCAGACGGGCGTGGACACCCGCGAAGCCGCCGTTACTCATGACTAGGATGTGATCGTTTGGTTGAGCTGCCTTAACCACGGCCTCGACCAGCGCATCGATCTCATGGTGCGCTTGCATACGTGTCCCGAGAGATGCAAGCACCTCTGCCGGATCCCAGCCCAGGGCTTGTTTTCCGTCACGCTGACCAAAACAAAAGACGAGATCGGCGGGCTCAAGCGCTTGCGGCAGCCGAGCCGCCATCGTGCCAAGCTTCATGGTGTTGGAGCGCGGTTCTAGAACTGCGAGAATCCGCTGTGATCCTACTTGTGCGCGGAGCCCATCGAGCGTTGTACGAATTGCAGTAGGGTGATGCGCGAAATCGTCATAGACCGTAACCCCGCGAACGGTACCGCGCACTTCCATGCGACGTTTTACGCCGGCAAATGCGGAGAGTGCCTCGACGCTTGCGCGCGCATCCACGCCCACATGCGCGGCCGCCGCAATCGCCACTAGCGCGTTGTTGCGGTTATGTGCGCCTGTCAGAGTCCACTGGACGATGCCATAAGAGCTGTGACCTCGCTTGACCTCAAAGGATAACGGACTGATCTCAATGGTGTGCCAGCCTGAGACCTCGCCTGTACGGACGAGTTCGGCCCAGCATCCTCGGGCGAGTACGCGGTCAAGTGCCTCTTCCGCGGTGGGCGCAATGACTTGGCCCGAACGCGCAATGGTGCGTACGAGATGATAGAACTGCGTTTCGATGGCCGCAAGATCCGGAAATATATCAGCGTGGTCGTATTCCAGATTATTCAGAATGGCTGTCTTGGGCCGATAGTGGACAAACTTTGAGCGCTTGTCGAAAAAAGCCGTGTCGTACTCGTCCGCTTCAATGACAAACAGATGTTGCGCGGGGTTGTATCGGCCTGAAACTTCTAGACCGGGCGCGACGCCGCCAATTAAAAAGTTAGGTTGTTTACCCGCGCAGTGCAGAATCCATGCCAGCATTGAGCTGGTGGTTGTCTTGCCATGTGTACCTGCAACCGCAAGAACATGCTGGCCTTGTAAAACATGCTCGCCCAGCCATTGCGGGCCTGAGGTGTACGGCAGGCCGGCATCCAGAATGGCTTCCATTAAGGGGTTGCCTCGGGTGACGACATTGCCAATCACAAAGAGGTCAGGCTTGAGCGAAAGTTGATCGGCCTCAAAGCCTTCAATGAGCGCGATACCTTGCTGCTCGAGCTGGGTGCTCATGGGAGGGTAGACGCCTGCGTCGCAACCCGTGACGCGATGGCCGGCCGCGCGCGCGATAAGCGCCAGGCTGCCCATAAACGTGCCGCAGATTCCCAAAATATGCAGATGCATGACTAATCTCCTGTGCGCATTGTAGAGGGAGAGTGCATAGCGTTTGAGGTCATTTCTCGCTCGGCATCCATTCGATCTGACGCTATGATGTGGCTTATGAAACGAAGAACAATTCTGTTCGGTGCGGGCGGTCTGGCTGCAATGCTTGGCACCGCCTGGTTTGCCTGGAAATCCTCATCGAGTAGAGCACCCGCTGCTAACCGGGCGATCGGGGTGCAGGTGCCGAACGACAGTTCGGCAAAGGCGGACCCGAGCGCGTTTTATGACGCGAGTCTGCCAGACCTAGACGGGAAGTCCTTCGCGCTACGTGAGTACTTAGGCCGT
>JBILHV010000328.1:0-2866 GCA_044350305.1 Burkholderiaceae bacterium | reverse complement strand
CGATAAGACCGAACAATGAAATCAAAAATGCTAGCAGTGCCAGCGATGGGATTGTTTGAATGACGCCAATCACAGACAAAACAGCTTGCCCGGTGCGTGGCCAATAAAAACAGACGATCCCCAAGGGGAGACCAACAACAAGAGCCAGAACCAAGGAGAACAGCACTAAGAAAACATGTTGCGCACCCAAACGCCAAAAATCAGGGCCAAACAGTGTGCGGAAAAATGACTGCAGGGCGCTCACCCGCTGAACTTCGCTCGAGCTCATGCCGCCCGACGCACCCTGAGCTTGATCACTTTTCAGTTGCAATAAAAATTGCTGCGCGACTGCCGCGAAGGTTTGCCCCTCAATCTCAACACGAGTGTTGAGCTCAAGCATGGTTTGCTGTGAAATTTTGTTTTGTAAGGTTTGGATGATTTTCCAGGATTCTGGGAACTTAGTTGGCACATCCGCGCGATACAACAGCAATGCTTCATAGGTCGGGAAGAACCGCCGATCATCTTGCAGCACCGTCAGGCCGTAACGTTTCAGCTTTGAATCCGTACCATAGGCGTCGACCACGTCAATCTGTTTTGCAACGATTGCCTCATAGGCAAGCCCGTGGTCAAGCCCACGCGGCGAGAGCTTACCAAGTTGATAGACCTGTGAAAGACCTTTCCACCCATCATTGCGCCCAATAAACTCATGCGATAAGCCAGGCACGAGGCGTGGGTGCTTAGCCAGGTCTGAAATCGTTTTTATTTGAAGCTCTTGCGCCAACTCACGACGCATAGCCAGCACATACGAATTATCAAAACCAAGTAACACGCCGGCTTGAAGCCCAAGCGGTGCTAATCGTTCATTGATTTGTTCTAGCGAAAGTGCTTGTTCTGTCTTTAAGATCTCGCGTGTCACCGTTCCGGTGTACTCGGGATAGAGATCGATTTCGCCGCTTAGCAAAGCCGACAATAAAATCCCCGTATTGCCTAAACCAGACTTCAACCGCACCCGGTCTTGACCCGCAACAGCGACCGCCTGGCTAACAATCTCACCCAAGATGTAGGACTCGGTGAAGCGCTTAGACCCCACCACCAAAGGCTGAGACAGCGCTGGCAACGCGAACGCTAGCAGCGCACAGCACGCTAGCCTGACTAACCAGCGAGACCGACTCATCACTAGCTAACCATCAAGCGGGTAGCCTGAGTCTCGCCGACATGGCCCACGACAGCCGCATCATCAAAACCATGACGCTTAAACACCGCGAGCACCTCGGGTACCGACTCGGGTGAACAACATACCAACAGGCCACCGCTTGTTTGGGGGTCAGATAGCAAGGTTTGGCACTCAGTGGGCAAGCCTGCCCCCAGTGTGATTTCTTTACCGTAGCCTTCCCAGTTACGGCCTGAAGCACCGGTCACCATTCCATTTTTGATCAACTTAGACACCTCGGGTAACAAAGGAACATCCGCCCACTTAATGTGCGCTGTCAACTTTGCACCTCGGGCGATCTCTAGTGCATGGCCGGCCAAGCCAAAACCTGTCACGTCGGTCAACGCATGCACGCCTGATAATTCGGCCAACTCGGGGCCTGGCGTATTGAGCTTGGTTGCGTTCGATAGCATCGACGCATAGCCTGCTGCGTCAAGTGCTTCTTTTTTAAGTGCGGCAGATAAAATTCCGACGCCAATGGGTTTACCCAGCACCATCACGTCACCAACACGCGCACCGTCGTTACGCTTGACACGATCAGGATGAATTAAACCTAAGACCACCAAACCATAGATCGGCTCGACAGAGTCAATTGTGTGACCTCCTGCAATCGGAATACCAGCGGTGTTGCACACAGAGGCTCCGCCAGCCAGAATCTTACCGATGGTGTCCGTCGACAAGACGTTGATAGGCATTCCCACTAACGCCAAGGCCAAGATCGGTTTTCCACCCATCGCATACACATCACTGATTGCATTGGTCGCAGCAATACGACCAAAGTCATAAGGATCGTCGACGATCGGCATAAAAAAATCAGTCGTCGCGATCAACGCTTGCTCATCGTTGATTTTATAAACTGCGGCATCATCGGCCGTTGCGATGCCCACCATCAACTCTTTGGGGATCGGCATTTGCAAGGTGCCTTTTAAAATCTCAGATAAAACCGCTGGCGCGATTTTACAACCACAGCCACCGCCATGCGAGAGCGAGGTCAGACGAGGTTCATTGTTAGGCATCATGCTTCCTTGGGTATTAGGTTTTCAACAATTGTAATCAATCCACTGCGCTCGCGAGCGGCCTCAAATAAACAAGCGCGCTGTGCGCATTGCATGCGTAATTGCCCAGCAAACGACGGGTCCTCTCTGAAGCGGACCAGCAGTCTCGCGAGCTCGTGCGCATCACCGGTTGTAAAGAATCCAGCATAGTCTTCCCCCAACATGCCAATATTGCCTGCGATGCGTGAAGCCAAAACGGGTACGCCACTACAGACAGCTTCCATGATGACGTGGGCACCCCCCTCCATCACGCTCGCATGCACCAGAACATGCGAGCGTTGGATATATCGCCGCGCTTGCTCATGGCTACGCGCACCCAAAAACTGATAGTTTGGCTGCTGCGCGGCGGTGTCATGCGCCTGTTGCGCCAACGCCTCATCTTGCTCCCCACCAATGTGGCGCAGGTCAATATCGTTACGCTCGGCCAGCAAGACAGCGGCTTCGAAAAACGTTTGAGGGGATTTTTCAGGCCTTAAGTGCCCCACCATCACTGCTCGGACACGACGATTTGTTTTGACTAATGTCTGGCGGGTGCTGGTTGATTGAAACAATACCTGAGCTTTATCACGCAAGCTCACCGGCAACTCTGCTAAACCAGCCGCTTGCAGCACGATCAAAACTT
>JBILHV010000326.1:0-2880 GCA_044350305.1 Burkholderiaceae bacterium | reverse complement strand
TTTGCCGCTTGAGGTGAGCGTGAAACGAACTAAGTCTTTTGGGTGCCTAGCGAAGTCATTGTTGACTGCAGACACAATGAGTTGCTCCCTGAGCACATCGGTTTTATAGCGAACGCAAACAACCTGGTCACCCGCAGGTTGTATATGAAGTTGTTTGGTTGAGCACGCACCCATGATCGCGTTCTTGACGGTGACGATCGAACTGCCCGCAAATATCGCTTCAGCCACTCTTGAGGCCTTGGGCTTTGGCGGTGCCGCAGGTTTGTCGGTGCTGCAGGCTGCGAGCGCCATGAGCGCTGTGAAACTAAAGACGAGTTGAAGCGGACGAAGCATAAAGACCTCTCAGGCGAACCAAGTGGATGGACTGTGGCAAGCGTTATGCCATCACCTCGCCACCGTTAACGTCCAGTGTAATCCCTGTGACGAAAGCGGCGTCGTCAGACGCTAAAAATGCGATGGCCGCTGCAACGTCCTGAGGGTCGGCGTGACGTCTGAGCGGGATGGTTTGAAGGAGTTGCGCACGCTCTTCAGGAGTCTTGCGCGCTTCCCAGCGCGCTTTGGTTCTGGCGGTCATCACCAAGCCTGGACAGACGCAATTCACCGTGATTCCGGCAGGGCCATATTCCATGGCAAGCTGTCGCGTGAGCGCACTGACAGCCCCCTTTGCCGCGGCATAGTTCGCACCCGTCACTCGGCTGCCAAATTGCCCCGCTTTAGAACCGACGTTGACCACTCGGCCACCGCCTTGGGCCTTCATCAGCGGTAGCGTATAGCGGCAAGCCCATACGGTACCCATGATGTTTAAATCGAGAACGCGAGCCCAGTCCTCATCAGACTGCTGCTCAAACACACCCGGTGTTTGCAGAGAGCCGCCTGCGTTGTTTATCAGAACATCGATGCGGCCCTCGGTATGGTGAACGTACGAGATTGCCTGACGAATGGCCTTGCTTTGTGCGGAGTCCATCTCAAGGATATTGAGCGAAAGCCCTTGCGAACGCGCTTCTGCTAGGGCCTCATCCATTGCTGCCTGATCGCGACTGGTGATCCACACGCGGGCACCTTCACTGGCTAGGCGCAAAGCGCTTGCTCGTCCGATACCCCTGGCGCCACCGTTAATGAAGGCAACGCGATCCACTAAGCGTTTTGTCATGCGTGTTCTCGATTGTTTTTGTTAGAGGCTTTGGCCGCCGTCTACGGCGATGGTTTGGCCCGTGACCCAGGAGGCGAGGTCGCTGGATAAGAATGTGGCAACGCGACCGATTTCTTCGGGTGTACCGAAACGACCTGAGGGAATGCCAGCTAGGATGCGATCGTAGAGCTTAGTGTTTTCGCGCTTGGCCTTGTCCCAGGTGCCACCCTCGAAGAAGATGGACCCCGGTGCAATGCAATTGACGCGAATTTTCTTCGAGGCATAGGTAAGCGCTTGCGTCTGTGTGTATTCCATCACTGCCGCTTTAATTGCACCGTAGGGCGGTGTGCGCACGCTAGCGCCGAGCCCGGAGATCGAGGAAATGTGGATGATGCTGCCGCCTTGTTTCTCTAAAAAAGGAATCGCAGCATGACAGGCGCGCACCAGCGCCATGAGATCGATCTGCACACTCGCGGCCCAGCCTGCTTCGTCATCCGTTCGGCCAAAGCCAGAGGCGTTATTGACCAAGATGTCGATGCCACCAAGTTGTTGCGCTGTTTGTTCAACCCAGCGTTTGATGGCGGCAGCATCCGCCAGGTCACAAGTTGTCGCGAGGACTTTGCGGCCGTGCTGCTTGAGGTCATGGGCAGCTTGGTCTAGAGGACCTTGGGTGCGCGCACAGATTGATACGTCAGCGCCAGCTGAGGCGAAACAGTGCGCAATCGCAAGGCCAATACCTCTGCTGCCACCTGCCACAAGAGCACGTTTGCCCGTCAGATCTATTTGCATGCCAAACTCCCTGCGCATCGCGCTTGAAAAAAGAAAACCCCCGAAATCATACCGACTCGGGGGTCTCTTTAGGGCATTAAAGTAAGAATTAGCTGGTTGTGACGCCCTTGTTGCGCGTATTTTTGAATTGCCCCGCGGCCAGCACACCCACAATCGCTAATACGATGACACCCCAGCGTATGGCGGTCGCAGTGGCGCCTTCGCTATAGAAAAACGGCTTGAGTAACTGTTCGTTAATGACCATCATCGCTGCGGTGTAAGCAAGAACGGCTGCGCCTAACTTGATCACGATAGGGAAACGCTCAACGAGCTTGAGCACAAGCGTACTTCCGAAGACGACGATTGGTATGCTGATCAGCAGCCCGAGTACAACCAAGTCAAAGGCACCTTGGGCGGCTCCCGCTACGCCCAGGACGTTGTCGATCCCCATTAGTGCGTCAGCGACGACGATTGTTTTCATCGCACCCCAGAAAGAGTTGACTTGAAGGTCGTGCTCAGCGCCATCGTCGGTATCGACCAATAACTTATAAGCAATCCAAAGTAGTCCAAGCCCACCCACAAGCATCAAGCCTGGAATTTTGAGTAGCCAGACAACGACCAAGGTCATGGCCGTTCGAACCACAATCGCGCCTACCGTTCCCCAAATAATCGCCTTTCTTTGTAGCGCAGGGGGAAGTTTACGGGCTGCCAAGGCGATCACAATCGCGTTGTCGCCAGCAAGAACAAGGTCAATAAGGACGATTGCCAGAAGCGCCGACCACCATGCTGTTGAGAAAAGTTCCATCTGTTAAAACCTCAAGTAAAAGTCAATACAAGATCAGTCAAAAGACCGTATAGGCAGCGGTGGTTTCAGGGATTGGAGAGCCTCTGATCGAACCGCGCCATGCGAGCTAGAGCATGGTCATCGGATCGACAGTCTTGCTCAGCACAGAAGCCTGTGGCTTGGCCCAACCAGCCGGACG
>JBILHV010000327.1:0-2880 GCA_044350305.1 Burkholderiaceae bacterium | reverse complement strand
CCCTTTAAATCCGACGGCGCAACGCGCGACACGAGCGAAGGCTGCAGCGCTTCAAGCACGTTAAACATCACAAAGAAACTCGTGAGGCCGAAGGCCAGCAGATAAAAGCTTTGGCTGGCCCACGCTAAAAAGGCACAGGAAAGGACCAAGCCGGCAACAGCTAAGCGCAACATGGCACGGTGGGCATGCCGCTTTTCTGCGACAAAAATAGCTGGCACCATAAAGATGAACGAGCCAAGAATCACGGGTAAATAGACTTTCCAAAGCTCAGCCGCGGTCAGTCCACCGAGCTTGAGGAACAGCGGCGGCACAGCAATAAATAGCGCAACCTGAATCAAGTGCAAACAAAACACACCAAAATTCAGCCGCAACAAATCTGTATGAGTGAGCACTTGCATTGGCTTAGAGGACTGTACAGGCTTAGGTTGTGGTGGGGCGAGCGGAATGATGAAGCGCGCAACCGCTATACAAACAACCCCAAGTAAGGCGATCGTCCAGAACAGACCCGCCAAACCAGCAGACCCGACAATTAAAGGCGCGAGGACAAGCGCCAACGCAAAGGATAGGCCAATCGATCCACCAACCATGGCCATGGCGCGGGTGCGCACCTCGGGTCGGGTGACATCGGCCAACCAGGCCGTGACCGCAGCCGAAATCGCGCCAGACCCTTGGATTGCCCGACCAAGCGTGACCCAGTAGATATCCGTCGACAGCGCACAGACCACGCTCCCCAATACAAACAGCATCAACCCAAACAAGACGACTGGTCTACGACCCCAACGATCGGACGCCAAGCCGAACGGGATCTGCATAAAGGCCTGGGTCAAACCGTACATACCAAGAGCCAAGCCCACCCGCGCAGGATCATCGCCCCCAGCTAAACCTTGGGCCGCCACGGCAAACACCGGTAACAGCAGAAACAGCCCCAGCATCCGGGCGGCAAAGAGCCCTGCTAACGCGAAGCTGGCACGACGTTCGGTCGGAGTCAGGGCTAAAGAAGGGGAGTCAGGCATCAATGTTTGTGTTCTTTCTGTAGGGGTGCCGCACGGGTTTCACGCCAGCACGGTATAGTACCAAGTTACCTTTTGAAAACGTGTCATGGACGAAATCCGCATCCGGGGTGCCCGCACCCACAATTTAAAGAACGTGTCGCTCGATCTGCCGCGTCATCGGCTGGTCGTCGTGACCGGGCTTTCCGGGTCGGGGAAATCGTCTCTCGCCTTTGATACGCTTTACGCCGAGGGTCAGCGCCGCTACGTCGAAAGCCTGTCGGCTTATGCACGCCAGTTTTTACAGCTGATGGACAAGCCTGATGTGGATCTGATCGAGGGCCTGTCGCCCGCGATCTCCATTGAACAGAAGGCCGCCGGCCATAACCCGCGGTCAACCGTCGGCACCATTACCGAAATCCACGACTATTTGCGGCTGTTGTATGCCCGGGTCGGCACGCCTTATTGTCCAGACCACGGCTTGCCCTTGGCCGCGCAGAACGTCAGCCAGATGGTCGACAGCGTGATGGCCTGGCCAGCCGAAAAACGCCTGGCGATTCTTGCCCCGGTCGTTCGCACCCGCAAGGGCAGCTTTGACGATGAGTGCGCAAGCCTGCAAGCGCAGGGTTTTGTTCGCGTACGGGTCAACGGTGAGATGGTTGATCTGGACAGCATGCCGGAGCTGAACAAAAACGAGAAGCACGACATTGATGTGGTGATCGATCGTTTGCGGATCAAACCAGAAAGCAAGCAGCGGCTGGCTGAAAGCTTTGAAACTGCGCTCAACCTCGCGCAAGGTCGCGTCGTTGCGCTGGACATGGATACAAACGAAGAGCATTTGTTCTCGAGCCGCTATGCGTGTCCGATCTGCAGCCACAGCCTGCCCGAGCTTGAACCTCGGCTATTTAGCTTTAACAACCCGGTGGGCGCGTGCCCAAGCTGCGATGGCTTGGGCCATATGGGCTTTTTTGACCCCAAACGCGTGGTGGCCTTCCCGGAACTGAGCTTGGGTTCAGGGGCGATTCGCGGCTGGGACAAACGCAATGCGTTTACGTTCTCGATGCTCTCTAGTCTAGCGACGCATTACGAATTTGATATTGAGGCCACCTGGGACAGTCTGCCTGAACATCTGCAAAAAATTATTTTGCATGGCTCAGGCGATATTGAAATTCCCTTTTTCTACTTGAATGAAAAAGGTCGCAGTACGGTCAAGCGTCATCCTTTCGAAGGGGTCATTCCAAACCTCGAGCGCCGCTGGAAAGAGACAGACTCGTCAGCGGTCCGCGAAGAGCTAGGCAAATATCGAGCCGTACAAACTTGCCCAGCCTGTCATGGGTCGCGCCTTCGTCCTGAGGCGCGCCACGTGCGCATTGGAGACGAGCGCATCGCCCCACCGGTCGCGTTGGCAGACAGCGCGACGGGTCGCGCCTGGCAAGAGCATGGCTTAGCGATCTATGAGGTCGAAGCGCAACCACTGTCCCAATGTTTGAAGTGGTTTCAAGACTTGCAGCTCACCGGGGCGCGTCAAGAAATCGCGCAACGTATCGTGCGCGAAATCGAAGCACGCTTGAGCTTTTTAAATAACGTTGGGCTGAACTATTTATCGCTTGATCGCAGCGCCGACACGATCTCGGGGGGCGAAGCGCAACGTATTCGTCTAGCCAGTCAAATCGGCTCAGGGCTCACGGGTGTGATGTACGTCCTGGATGAGCCTTCGATTGGTTTACACCAGCGCGACAACGACCGACTGATCGCCACGCTGCATCACTTGCGTGATCTGGGTAATAGCGTGATCGTCGTTGAGCACGACGAAGACATGATTCGCCAGGCCGACTGGGTGATCGATATGGGGCCAGGAGCAGGCGAACATGGCGGGCAAATTGTTGCCGAA
>JBILHV010000325.1:0-2885 GCA_044350305.1 Burkholderiaceae bacterium | reverse complement strand
CGGCAGGCATGAACCTCCACATCTTTACAACGGGACGTGGTACGCCCTATGGGCTGGCTGAGTGCCCTGTGATTAAGGTTGCGACCCGAAGCGATCTCGCACGGCGCTGGCACGACTTGATGGATGTGAATGCAGGTCGCGTGGCCGATGGTGAACTATCGATCGAAGCGCTGGGCATGGAGATATTCAAGCTGATGCTTGAGGTCGCAAGCGGTCGCAAGACCTGGGCCGAGCAATGGAAGATCCACAATGCACTGGTCTTGTTTAACCCTGCACCGATTACCTGAACCAAGATGACCGCTCCGCATCCCTCACACGTCGCAGCCGTTTTATTAACGGGCGGGCAAGGTTCGCGGCTTGGCGGCTGCGCAAAGAGCCTCGTGCAGGTAAATGGCAAGCCTCTGGTTCTGCGCCAACTGGAGGCGCTGCATGCAGCCGGTATCCAACAGATTGTCGTCGTCACGGGCTTCTACCACGCAGAGGTCGAAACCTTGCTCAGGGAATCAGCCGCCAACGCAGCGTGGACGCAGACCGTAAGAATTGTTCGAAATCCCAAACCTGAAAACGGCCAGCAATCCTCTGTCCTGCACGGTCTCACAGCATTGGCTGCGCCTTACGACCTCACCTTAGTCGTGTTGGTTGATCAACCACTCATGACCGCACATGATTATCAAGAGTGTATCGAGGCCTTTAACGGTCGACCTCTTGGCACCTCCATCGCCTACCCAAGAGTCGACGGCAAACGCGGTAACCCTGTCGCCTTGGGCCATGAAGCGGTGCAGGCGGTACTAGCCTCGGGTGACACATGCCGGGCGTACATCGAGGACCACCGAGAGCTCGTTCATCAATATCCAAGCCAAAACGGTCATTTTCTGGCTGATATGGACACTTTGTCGGATATTGAAAACCTCCGTCAGCAAACCGGACTAAACCTCCAATTACCTTAGTGTTTTAGCCCCTCGCAGCGTCACATTGTGGTAATTTTCCCCCTATTCTCGATGGAGCAAACATGCTTAAGCTTAACTTTCATCCGACTGGCCGCCACTTTCTACAGATCCCAGGCCCCAGCCCTGTGCCGGATCGCATCTTGCGCGCCATCAGCTTGCCGACCATTGACCATCGCGGACCAGAATTTGGTGCGCTTGGTCTGAAAGTTTTGCAAGGCATGAAAGATATTTTTAAGACCAAGCATCCGGTCGTGATTTACCCCGCTTCAGGTACAGGCGCATGGGAAGCGGCACTCACCAATACGCTGAGCCCAGGCGACCACATCTTGATGTTCGAGACGGGTCAGTTCGCATCGTTGTGGAATAAGCTCGCCACACGTCTCGGCCTCAAGACCGAGATTTTGTCATGGCAAGGAACCGATGAGCATCTTCCTAATGCACCAGGCTGGAGACGTGGCGTGCAAGCGGACTTGATTCATGCACGCCTGCTGCAAGACAAGAACCATGAGATCAAAGCCGTCTGTGTCGTGCACAACGAAACCTCAACAGGCGTGACCTCCAACATTGCGGCTGTTCGCAAAGCGATGGACGATGCTAAGCACCCGGCTCTCTTGATGGTGGATACCATCTCCGGTCTCGCAAGTGCCGACTTCCAACATGATCAATGGGGCATCGACGTCTCCATCAGTGGCTCGCAGAAAGGCCTGATGCTGCCTCCGGGCATTAGCTTTAACGCTGTCTCTCCTCGTGCGATTGAAGCCTCGAAGACAGCAACACTTCCCCGCGCCTTTTGGGCTTGGGACGAAATCATCGAAATGAATAAAGATGGCTACTGGCCTTACACCTCGAGCACGAATCTGCTCTATGGTTTATCAGAGGCACAAGACATGCTGGCCGAAGAAGGGATGGACAAGGTTTTCGCGCGCCATCAGCGCTGGGCAGCTGGCGTTCGCGCAGCGGTCACTGCATGGGGCTTACCGATTCAGTGTGCTGACCCTGCCGTGTATTCACCAATTTTGACCGGCGTCATCACACCCGTTGGTGTCGATGCGGATGCGATTCGTAAACTCATTCAACAACGCTTTGATTTGTCTCTGGGAACCGGGCTGGGCAAACTAAAAGGTCGGATGTTCCGTATTGGCCACCTGGGCGATAGTAACGATCTCACGTTGTTAGCCACACTCGCAGGTGTAGAGATGGGTATGAAGCTGGCCGGAGTCAAACTTGCTGGAAGTGGCGTGAACGCTGGCATGGACTATTTTGCAAAGAATGTATGAGCGCAGTTCTCGCCCCACAGCCCCCAAAGCCTATTGTCTTTCATCGAAAGCAAACAGCTAGCACCTCAGCACTTGCCACACGCCTCGCCAAGGAAATTCGTGGCGACGTGTTGTTTGATGCAGCAAGTCGCGGGCGTTACTCGACCGATGCCTCGATCTACCAGATCACACCCACTGGGGTGGTCGTGCCGCGCGATCAAGCCGATGTGTTGTGCGCGCTAGATGTTGCACGCGATCTCGGGGCAGCTGTCCTTGCGCGCGGCGCAGGGACGAGCCAATGCGGTCAGACCGTTGGCGAAGCGCTGATTATCGACAACAGCAAATGGCTCTGTAACGTTATCGATTTTGACGCTGAAGCACGCACAGTGACTGTAGAGCCAGGAATCGTTCTTGATCATCTGAACGCATGGTTAAAGCCTCACGGATTGTGGTTCCCGGTGGATGTCTCGACAAGTGCCCAGTGCACGATCGGTGGCATGACGGGAAATAATTCCTGCGGCTCGCGATCTATCGAATATGGCAACATGGTTCACAACGTGTTGGGCATTGATGCGATTCTTCCCGATGGCACGCAAGCGTACTTTGGTTCCTTGAATTCGCCTGTATCGGGCTCTCGGATGCAAGGCATCCTGGATCAACTCAAACAGATCGCAACAAGGGA
>JBILHV010000324.1:0-2886 GCA_044350305.1 Burkholderiaceae bacterium | reverse complement strand
TATTCAAGTTAGCCCAGAGCCCATTACGACAGTTGGTGCAATTATCGGAAACATTCCCGTTGTCGCGGGTTTGAATGCGAACCCGACAACGGTCATTGCGAATGGTGACTTTGTCGAAGTAGATGCAGATGCAGGAAAAGTAGAAATCACAAAAAGGAGATGACCATGATGCGTTCAACAACAATCAAAGCTGTTCTTTCTGTTTCAACACTCGTTCTTGGTACATGTGGGTTCGCGCAGGCGCAAACCTGGCCTGCGCGACCGATTACTATGGTGGTGCCCTTCGCCGCAGGTGGCAGCACTGACATCACGGCGCGAATGTTGGCCGAGAAACTGGGCGGCATACTCGGTCAAAATATTGTCGTTGAGAATAGAACGGGGGCTGGGGGCAATATTGGTGCAGCCGCGGTTGCACGCGCCACACCTGATGGCTACACGATTTTGCTTCACACCAGTACGCTGACTGCCAACGTATCCTTGTACAAGAACATGGGGCTCAATGTACAAAAGGATCTTATTCCCGTCTCGCAAGTTGCGTTGATTCCGAACGTACTGATGGTGAACAATGACTTTCAAGCTAAAACACTGAAAGACTTTGTCGAGGTCGTGAAGCAAAAAAAGGTTGCGATTAACTACGGCTCTTCGGGCAGCGGCGCGTCAAACCACCTCGCGGGAGTCTTGTTTAACAACATGGTTGGTGGCGACATGGTTCATGTGCCCTACAAAGGTGGCTCGCTTGCTAATAATGATCTGCTGGCCGGTCAGATACAAGCTGTCTTCTCGCCACTTGTAGAAGTGCTAGGTTTTGTTGATAGCGGCAAACTCAGGCCGCTCGGCGTCACGACCAAGTCCCGTATCGCTAAGTTTCCAAATATGCCTGCCATCGCCGAGGTCTTGCCGGGATTTGAAATCGTGCTGTGGAATGGAATCTTTGTTCCGACTGGAACACCGAAGGACGTTGTTCAAAAACTCAGCAACGCGGTGCAGTCCGTTCTGCAAGATCCTAGCGTGCTAGCAAAACTTGCAGAGCAAGGGTCCACACCAATCAAGAGCAACCCTGATGATTTCAAGAAAGTGATTGACGCTGAAATCGTGAAGTGGGGCGACTTGATTAAGATGGCCGGGGCTCGAGTTGATTAAATTTTACCGTGATAGGCACCAAGGAATAAAGAATGAATGCTACTGACTTTGACTCCCACTTCCGCACTCGACTCAACGCACTCGCGACCTCGAACCTAAGCGATGCGCTTGATCGAGTAGGGATCGCGCGCTGCGCAGTGCATGGGATCATCCCGCAATGGGGCCGTACCAAAATAGTCGGACGTGCCACGACGATTCGCATGATTGCAGCCGGTGCGGTACCGGCAGTCGCACATCTCGGGGTCGATGCGATTTTTAATAGCGAGGTGGGTGACATCATCGTTATCGATAACCGCGGAGACCTACACCACAATTGCTGGGGTGAAATCCTGGCAATGGGCGCTAAACAGAAGGGTGTTTCTGGCGTTGTTGTCGATGGCGCGGTGCGCGATGTCGACGCATGCGAGGTCTTCGGCTTTCCCGTTCATGCGCGTGCGACCGTTCCCAGCACTGCGCGTGGCCGTATTGTGCAAGAGGCCTGGAATATTCCTGTTCGCTTGGGCGACGCGCCGGTGCGCCCGGGCGATGTCATCGTGGCGGATGTAAATGGTGTGGTCGTGATTCCTATTGAACGGCTCAAAGAGGTCGTGGATGCAGCCGAAGAAATCATGGCGAAGGAACTAGCAATGATCGAAGCTCTCCAAGCCGGCGAATCAATTCTTGAGGTGGACAAACGCTTTAACTATGAACAAATGTTGCGCAAACCCACTTAGAACTTGTCCCGAACACTAGGACACCTGTGTATGGGGCGCACTTGAAACCACCCTATGATTCAAGCTAGTCGTTCAATTTAACCTTTTCTACATCAACCAAAGTCGACACCATGAGCGAAGAACAACCACAATCCCCTTGGCAAGAGGACATTTTCAACGTCCTCAAACAAGGCAACATCCGCCAAGTTGCTTACGTCCCCGACGCGGGCCACGCCCACGTTATCCGACGCGTACACGCAGAACCCAGTATGCGTGGCATCGTTCTCACGACCGAAGAAGAAGGCGTGGCGATTGCCTCTGGCGCCTGGCTTGGCGGAGAACGCGCTGCATTGCTCATGCAAAGCAGTGGCGTAGGCAACTGCATCAACATGATGTCCTTACTCCAAAGCTGCCGCTTTCCCTTTTTGAGCTTAGTCACCATGCGAGGGGAATACGCAGAATTCAACCCCTGGCAGGTGCCCATGAGCAAAGCCACACAAGGCTCGATGGAACTGATGGGGATTACGGTGCTGCGGGCCGAGCGCGCCGATGAGGTCGCAGACATTGTGAGCGCTGCGCTTGATGCCGCCTTCGAAGGTGGTGAGCAAGTCGCCGTGCTGCTGTCTCAAAGTTTGATCGGCCGCAAAAAGTGGCTTCGTAACTAAGGAATGAATATGACCGTACGAAACACAGCAACAGCAACAATCGATCGACGCGCTTTTGTGAAGGATTTACTCGCGAAATGTCCAGATGCACTGGTAGTCACTGGGCTTGGATCACCTACGTATGACGTCTTCGCGGCTGGCGATCGCGACAAAAACTTTTACTTATGGGGTGCAATGGGTGGTGCTGCCCTCGTTGGTCTAGGCCTCGCGCTCGCGCAACCGGAGAAGTCCGTCATCGTTGTGACGGGCGATGGCGAACAACTGATGGGGATTGGCGGCATTGCTACGATGAATGCGCAAAAACCTAAAAACCTGACGGTTGTCGTGCTGGATAATGGCCACTTCGGCGAGACCGGTATGCAACATAGTCACACCAGTCTTGGCACTAG
>JBILHV010000049.1:0-8889 GCA_044350305.1 Burkholderiaceae bacterium | reverse complement strand
TAGCCCAGACACACTCATCATGGCGCGCACCGATGCAGTGGCCGTAGAGGGCTTCGAGGCGGCGCTCGAGCGCGCAGAAAAATACCTTGCAGCAGGCGCCGATGTATTGTTTGTCGAAGCCGTTCGCTCTGATGAGCAAATGAAGATTGTGAACGCCCAATTTAAAGGACGTGTTCCGTTACTCGCCAATATGGTCGAAGGTGGGAAAACGCCCGTAAAGTCGACGCAAACCTTGCAAGCGCTCGGGTATTCGATTGTGATCTTCCCAGGCGGCACGGTTAGAGCGGTCGCGCATACCTTGCAGCAATATTATGCAAGCCTGAAGCAAACCGGGAGCACCCATGCGTTTCAGGACCGCATGCTTGATTTTGATGGCCTCAATAACCTAATTGGCACACCAGAGCTTTTGGCGCGCGGTAAACAATACGAGCAAGGCAACGGCTAACTCACGTCGCGCACACTATCGATCACTTCAAAAAGACTCACCCCTTAACGAACACTCACTCCTCATGAAAACATATCGCATCGCAACCATCCCCGGTGACGGCATCGGCAAAGAAGTAGTCCCTGAAGGACAGAAAGTACTTCAAGCCATTGCCCAACAAAATAAGAATCTGAAGTTTGACTTTCAGGACTTTGATTGGGGGGGTGACTACTACCGCAAGCACGGCGTGATGATGCCAGAGGATGGGTTAGATGCGCTGCGCGACAAAGACGCGATCTTGTTTGGATCGGCAGGTGACCCACACATTCCAGATCACATCACGCTTTGGGGTCTACGACTAAAAATTTGCCAAGGCTTTGATCAGTATGCCAACGTTCGTCCCACCCGCATTTTGCCAGGCATTGATGCGCCTCTGAAGCGCTGCACGCCTGAGCAACTGAATTGGATCATCGTGCGTGAGAACTCTGAGGGCGAATACTCTGGCGTGGGGGGTCGAGCCCACCAAGGCCATCCGATTGAAGTCGCAACCGATGTCAGCATGATGACGCGCGCCGGTGTCGAGCGCATCATGCGCTATGCCTTTAAGCTTGCACAATCGCGCCCACGCAAGTTACTGACTGTCGTCACTAAATCCAATGCGCAGCGGCATGCCATGGTCATGTGGGATGAGATCGCTGTACAAATCGCAAAAGAGTTTCCAGACGTTAAATGGGACAAAGAGCTTGTTGATGCCGCGACAGCCCGCATGGTGAATCGCCCTGCTACGCTTGACACCCTCGTCGCCACCAATCTGCACGCCGACATCTTGAGTGACCTTGCGGCCGCGTTGGCCGGCAGCCTGGGCATTGCGCCGACCGGCAATATCGATCCCGAGCGACGCTACCCCTCCATGTTCGAACCCATCCACGGCTCGGCGTTTGACATCATGGGCAAAGGTCTGGCGAATCCAATCGGCACCTTCTGGTCGGTGGTGATGCTGCTCGAGCACTTGGGTGAGCAAGCCGCCGCCGATCGGTTGATGCACGCGATTGAAGCGGTCACCGCCAACCCACGCCTGCATACACGTGATCTGGGTGGTTTAGCCACGACTGCTCAAGTCACTGCTGCCGTGTGTGAGCAACTAAAGTAAGTTGTCTGTTGAATTAGCTTGCTTGCTGGGTAGTTTCAGTCAATTCGTGACATAATTTTGGGGAGACAAATCATCCCAACATCACATTAAACATGTCTGAGCATACGCAGCAGCAATCCTTAGGCGCCACGCCCTTTGCAGGGCTCGTGGTGATCGAACTAGGAAATAGTGTGGCCGCCCCGTTCGCCGGTCAGATCTTCGGCGAACTTGGTGCCCAGGTCATCAAAATTGAAAAGTCAGATGGCGACGATGCCCGCAAATGGGGGCCACCCTTCTGGGAAGGCGCCTCACCTTTCTTTCAGTCACTCAATCGCAACAAGAAGTCAGTGGTCTGCGACTTGCGTGACGAAACCGAAGTCGAAGCCCTGCGCCAGTACATTTGCGAGCATGCCGATATCGTGATCCAGAATTTGCGTCCCGGTCATGTGCAAAAACTCGGACTCGACGGCGCCACCTTGCTCGCACGCCAACCGCGACTGATTTATTGCAATCTGGGTGCGTTTGGCAGTACCGGCCCCCTAAAAGACCGCCCTGGCTATGACCCACTGATGCAAGCGTTTGGTGGAATCATGAGCACAACCGGTGAGCCAGGTCGCCCCGCTGTGCGCGTTGGGGCCTCGATCGTCGACATGGGTACCGGCATGTGGGCGGTGATTGGCGCGCTCACTGCACTTCTTGAACGCCAGACGTCGGGGCGTGGAAGAGTCGTCGACGTATCGCTCTTTGAAACCGCCACAACGTGGGTCTCTCTTTTGGCAGCCCAATACTTTGCGAGTGGCAAGGTCACAACCAAGCAAGGTTCTGGTGCCATGGGGATTGTCCCCTACAAAAGTTATCTCACGCTTGACGGAGAACTCGTCATTGCGGCCGGAAGCGATGCACTCTTTAAGACGCTCGCCAAAACGGTTGGACATCCTGAATGGATAGACGACCCCCGCTTTATCGGTAATCCACAGCGCGTCGAAAACGAAAAGCTGTTGTACGGCTTGCTAGACGAACTCATTGCAGCCAAACCTACTGCCCATTGGGTGACAGAGTTAGAAAAAGCTGGCGTACCGTGTGCACCCGTCAACGATATCGCCCAAATGGCTGCCCACCCTCAGACGGAAGCACTGGGATTGATTCAGGATGTACCCGGCTCCGGCATGCGCTTCATCGGTCTGCCCATTAGCTTCGATGGGGTTCGACCCCACCCAAGCGCCCCTCCGCCCAAACTCGGCGAACACACCGAATTGCTTAACAACAGGAAAAAAACATGACGAGCTTTCCCACCTACGAGACCATCGCAACCGAAATGGTTGGTGCCCACGTCCTCAAAGTGACACTCAATAGACCGCAGGTTGGCAACGCGATCAACACACAGTCTGGTCATGACCTGCTTGATCTCTGGAATCGGTTGACTGCTGACGCCGGTGACATCCGCTGCATCGTATTGACCGGTGCCGGCGAGAAAATATTTTGTGCCGGTGGCGATCTGAAAGAGCGCAATGGCATGACCAAAAAGCAATGGACACTGCAACATGAGCTCTTTGAACGCATGTACTGGACTTTAGTCGACTTACCCATCCCCGTGATCGCTGCCGTCAATGGCCACGCCTACGCTGGCGGACTCGAGATGGCGTTGTCCTGCGACTTTATCTACGCAAGCAACGCTGCGCGCTTCGCCCTCACAGAAGTGACGCTGGGGATTATGCCCGGCGCTGGCGGCACACAGAATCTGCCGCGCGCGATTGGCGAGCGACGCGCAAAAGAAATCCTCATGACCGGCAAACCCTTTAGCGCACAACAAGCAAGCGAGTACGGACTCATCAACGCGATCCTCGAGCCAACGGAAGTTTTGGCAAAAGCCTTGGAGACCGCCGACGTCATCGCCTCTAATGCCCCATTATCTGTGCGGCAAATTAAGAAATCGGTACGTTATGGCGGTCAAATGGAACTGCGTACAGCGTTCCGCTTTGAAATCGAAGCCTACAACCATCTTATTGATACCGAAGATCGCATGGAAGGCGTCAAGGCCTTCAATGAAAAACGAAAAGCTAACTTTAAGGGCTGTTAATCATGAGTCACCCCGTTCAAAACATCAGTATTTCATCTGGCGAAGACTATCCAGAAATTCGTGAAGGCGTGAAGCGCGTTTGTGCAGATTTTCCTGGCTCCTACTGGCGTGGACTCGAAGAGAAGCTGGCCTACCCGACTGAATTCGTTCAAGCCCTCACCGCCTCAGGCTATCTCGGCGCCCTGATCCCTGAAGAGTACGGTGGCAGTGGTATGCCTCTGCGTGCGGCCATGGTGATTCTTGAAACCATCCATGCCTCAGGTTGCAATGCGGGGGCCTGCCACGCCCAGATGTACACCATGGGGACGGTATTGCGTCATGGTAGCGACGCACAGAAAAAGAAATACCTACCCGATATTGCGAGCGGCAAGCTTCGACTGCAGGCATTTGGCGTGACAGAGCCCACCACCGGGACAGACACGACCAAGCTAAAGACCCGTGCAGAGCGCCAAGGCGACCATTACGTGATCAATGGTCAAAAGGTCTGGACCTCGCGTGCCCTGCATTCCGACTTGATGCTGTTGCTTGCGCGCACTACGCCACTCGATCAGATCAAAAAGAAAAGTGATGGTCTCTCGGTATTTTTACTCGACATCCGCGATGGGTTGGGTAAAGGCTTAGATATTCGTCCACTGAAAGCCATGGTGAACCATCATGCGACTGAGGTATTTTTTGACAATCTAAAGATTCCGGCAGATTGCCTGATTGGCGAAGAAGGAAAAGGCTTTAAATACATTCTGGACGGTATGAACGCCGAGCGTATTCTCGTCTCAGCCGAAGCCATTGGTGACGCGAGATGGTTTACCCAAACAGCAGTGAAGTACGTCAACGAACGTCGCGTATTTGATCGCCCTATCGGACAAAACCAGGCCGTACAGTTCCCGATTGCGCGTGCGCACGCTGAAACCGATGCGGCCGATCTCGTGCTGCGTCGCGCAGCTGCACTCTTTGACGCAGGGCTTCCTTGCGGTGATGATGCCAACATGGGCAAATTGCTGGCCTCCGACGCCACCTGGCATGCTGCAGAAGCTTGCCTCCAGTGTCACGGCGGCTTTGGCTACGCCAAAGAATATGATGTCGAAAGAAAATGGCGCGAAACACGCTTGTTCCAGATTGCACCGATCTCGACTAACCTAGTGCTGTCTTATATTGGTGAACACATGCTGGGCATGCCCCGTTCGTTCTAACCATCACAACTGCAATTCCGGAGACAACAATATGACAGGTCTAACTAAAGCGCTCGGCGCCTTCGTTGCAAAACCAAGTTTCGGCGCGGACGAGCGCGCGGCACTTGAGGTGGCGAAAACGGGATTTATCGATACGATCGCCACCATGATGGCAGGCAACGCCGAACCCGTGGTCAATATCGTACGCAAGTACTTCGCCGAAGCGACCACACCTGCCGAAGCACCTGTGCCCTTCTTGGGGACCATGCACCCCGCCGCACAAGCCGCATTCATCAACGCGGTGGCAGGTCATGCGCTGGACTATGACGATGTCGCCATCTCAGGTCACCCGAGCACGGTGCTTGTCCCTGCAATTCTGGCTGAGGGCTATCGACTTAACTGCTCCGGTCTCGATGCCTTACGTGCCTACGTCGTGGGCTACGAGGTATGGGGTGAACTCGTCAACCGCGAAACCGATCAATACCACCTGAAAGGCTGGCATCCAACCGGCGTGTTTGGTGCGGTGGGTGCAGCGGCTGCGGTGGCCTATCTCAATAAACTCAATGAAGCAGACGCCACCCAAGCGCTTGCAATCTCTGCAAGTCTGGCGAGCGGCTTAGTCGCAAACTTTGGCACCATGACCAAGCCTTTTCACGCCGGCCGCGCAGCGTCACATGGCATTGAGGCGGTCAGACTGTCCAAGCTTGGCATGACGTCTGCACCGGATGTCTTTGAACATCCCGCAGGTTATCTCTTTGCACTCTCTTTAGCCGGTAAAGTAGATCGTACGCGACCTGCCGATACGCTCGGTAAAACACTCAGGATTCTAGATAGCGGCTTATCCATCAAACGCTACCCTGTTTGCTATTCAAGTCATCGCACCATTGATGGCGTCATTGAGATTGCAGATCGCGAAAATTTACAACCTGAAGAGATTGCAGAGGTTGCCCTCACCATGGGACCCGCACAAGCATCGATGCTGCGTAACCATCATCCCAAGACTGGTCTCGAAGCGAAGTTCAGTGCTCAGTTTGCAGTAGCCTCTGCGATTATTGCGCGCGAAGTCGGTCTATCTCAGTTAACGGATGAGTTCGCCACACGCAAAGATGTATCGAACCTGTACAGCAAAGTGAAGGTCTCCACGGTCGATACGTTCTGCCCACTGGAGCCCGCCTTTGCATTCACCGATCGTGTGGTCATCAAAACAACCGATGGTCGCAGCTTCGATTCGGGTGAAATTCGTTTCCCCTTAGGCAACTCCAAAAACCCCATTGATGCCGCTGGCTTGAAAAAGAAATTCAACGACTGCGTCACTACTGGGCGGGCAATCAATCCTGCAATCAAGGGTGCCGATAGCGGCCTGTACGACAGGATCGTCGCACT
This sequence comes from Burkholderiaceae bacterium, assembly GCA_044350305.1. GTDB lineage: Bacteria > Pseudomonadota > Gammaproteobacteria > Burkholderiales > Burkholderiaceae_B > Zwartia. Next base: position 2,710 of record JBILHV010000049.1, on the reverse strand, counting down.
TGAAAAACTGCCTTCTTTGAGGACGCTCTTCTCGGCCTAAACCGCAGAGATTCGTTCACCCACCCTGCGATGGCAAAAAGCGTTGTCTGGTTCAAAAAAGATTTGCGCGTCCAAGACAACGCTGCATTTGCGAGCGCAGCAAAAAGTGGGTCGCTTTGTTGCATCTACATCGTCGAGCCCAGCCTTTGGCGTAGCCCAGATGCCTCGAAGCAACACTATGCGTTTGTTCTAGAAAGTCTTCGTGATCTGTACGTGGCGCTCAGGAAGCTAGGTACGACGCTGCATGTATTGACCGGTGAAGCGTGTGAGGTGCTCGCGCGTCTGCACGCACAAACACACTTTGATACGCTCTACTCCCATCAGGAGACCGGCAATTACGCCTCCTATATGCGCGATCTTGCCGTCAAAGGCTGGTGCAAGAAAGAGAACATCACGTGGCACGAACCTATACAGTTTGGAGTCTTTCGGGGACATCTTAATCGCGACGAATGGCAAGGGCGTTGGAATCAATACAATAGCCAAGCACTCATCCCTGTACCCGAACATATTCTGTCTTTCGCTCCAGTGGACGGCTGGGGCAAGCCACCCAGCGCAGAACAGCTTGGAATGCATCTTCTGGACCCGCCTCAGCGTCAGCGCGGCGGGCGCACACAGGCCCTAGATGTTCTGGATGATTTTTTGAATCATCGCAGTGAAAGCTATCGCGGTGGTATTTCCTCCCCACTCACCGCACCCACCGCCTGCTCAAGGATCTCACCCTACCTTACTCACGGCTGCGTCAGCGTGCGAGAAGTCTTTCAACGTGTCGCCTATGCAATTGAACGGGAGCCACAAGAAGATACGCGTCGTGCAAAAGGCTTGCGCAGCATGGTGAGTCGTCTGTACTGGCACTGCCACTTCATACAAAAGCTTGAAAGTGAGCCAGCGCTCGAATTCCAGAACATGCACCGCGGATACGATGGTTTACGTGAAAACGATTGGAACGAAGAACGCTTCAGTGCGCTGAGCGACGGGCGAACCGGATGGCCGATGATCGATGCCTGTGTGGCGATGCTTAAACATACGGGGTGGATTAACTTCCGTATGCGTGCCTTGATCGTTTCAACGGCAGCCTACCCGCTTTGGCTCCACTGGAAGCCCGTCGGAAACTGGCTCGCACAACATTTCCTGGATTACGAGCCTGGTATTCATTGGAGTCAAATGCAAATGCAATCAGGCACGACGGGAATTAACATCCCGCGTATCTACAACCCGATTAAACAAGCGCAAGATCACGATCCCCGTGGCGTCTTCGTCAGAAAATGGATCCCTGCACTGAGACAAGTGCCAGATCTCTGGATTTTTGAACCTTGGACAATTCCTGACGACCTAACGCGTAATGTTTCTAAGGTCTCTCCCCCCCTCATCGCGCCACCGATCGTAGACTTAGAAACTGCAACCCGTATCGCCAAACAAAAATTGTTTGAACGCCGTGCACAACCCGAGGTTTTGGCAGAAAAGTCTGCGGTATTGGTAAAACACGGCTCAAGAAAGCGCCCTGCCAGTCGAACAAAGTCTAAATCCGTGCCACCCCAGACCGCTTCGTCACAACACACCCTTGATTTTTGATGGCTCAACGCTCAAACAATCGCATGCAAAAAAAAGCAGACTTGCCTTCGAAAATCTGTCTTGCCTGCGCACGCCCCTTCACGTGGCGAAAAAAATGGGAGCGCGACTGGGAGAATGTTAAGTATTGTTCGGATCGGTGCCGTCAGCAAGGCTCTTCCCAGGCATGAAGACAAATATTTACTGGTTCCGTCAAGATCTGCGGTTAAGTGACTCTCCTGCGCTGCAACAAGCGTGTGAGGGCGTTGAGCAACTTATTCTTGTCTATATCCACGCCTCCAGACAGGACGGACAAACCGCTTGGGGCTTCGCGCGAACCAGCACACGTAGACGTGAATATACCCAGGCCACACTTCAGGCCCTGCGTCGCAGTATCGAAACGCGAGGCAATACACTACTTGAGTTCGCGGGCGACCCTGCCGAGATTCTTCAGATCCTTGTAGAGAACTTCGCAGTCGATACGATCTACTGTGAAGCGATCGAGGCTCCTGAAGAGCGTGCTGAGCTCACACAACTCAGGCAATTGGGTCTGCGCGTTGTCGAATGCTGGCAATCCACGATGTTCGATCCACGCGACCTACCCTTCGCCCCAGAGAAGATGCCGGATACGTTTACGGTCTTTCGTCAACAGATAGAACGGTCCGACGCCAGGCCTCGCGCGCTTGTGCAGACTCCGTCCCAACTCCCTGCGGCCGTGTCGCAAGAACGTATGTCCTTACGCTTGCGTTTAACTGAACGCCCAGCGGAGCACTTAAACACTCCGCTGCTCCCTGCAGGAGAAGATGCCGCTTATCAATGCGTCAGAAAGTATTTTTCAACCCAACACCCAAAGCATTACAAAGAAACACGTAATCAGCTCTCAGGCGAACACTACTCCACTCGACTATCCATCTGGCTGGCCTTGGGCAGCCTGTCTGCGACGAGCGCCCTCAACTTACTCAAAGAGTTTGAGGCATTCCACGGCAGCAACGACAGCACCTATTGGATTTTCTTTGAACTTTTGTGGCGCGACTACTTCCGCTTTTTACACATCAAATATGGCAGAAGACTTTATTTGCGCAACGGGCTACGTGCTGATTTATCTGCCGAGATACCTCGCACCACA
>JBILHV010000398.1:0-2912 GCA_044350305.1 Burkholderiaceae bacterium | reverse complement strand
CGTCCTAAGAAAGCCAAGTAATTTATTCGTAGCAAATGTAGTGCGCACAGACTTGTTCTGTGGTGTGCAACCGAAGTGTGATGTTCACACAACGGCAACGTAAGTGGTGCATCGTATGGTGTGCCGTGGCTGTGGTCCGAAAAGATCGCAGTTCAACTGAAATGACACAAAGGAATTGATATGCCCCGTCGTCGCGAAGTCCCCAAACGTGACATTCTGCCCGATCCTAAATTCGGCAGTGTCGAGCTCGCAAAATTTATGAACGTTGTGATGTTGTCCGGCAAGAAAGCCGTGGCAGAGCGCATTATCTACGGTGCGCTTGATCAGGTTCAGACCAAGACCGGCAAAGATCCGATCGAAGTCTTCAATCTGGCCATCAATAACATTAAGCCCGTTGTCGAAGTGAAAAGCCGCCGAGTCGGTGGTGCCAACTACCAGGTACCTGTTGAGGTTCGCCCGGTTCGTCGTTTGGCGCTCGCTATGCGCTGGTTGCGTGAAGCCGCTAAAAAGCGTGGTGAGAAATCAATGGATCTGCGCCTGGCTGGCGAGCTGCTTGATGCAGTCGAAGGCCGTGGCGCTGCCATGAAGAAACGTGATGATACGCACAAGATGGCCGAAGCTAACAAAGCTTTCAGCCATTTCCGCTGGTAATTTAAGGATCAACCATGGCCCGCAAAACCCCGATCGAGCGCTACCGCAACATCGGTATCTCTGCCCACATTGACGCAGGGAAGACCACTACAACCGAACGCATTTTGTTCTATACCGGCGTCAATCATAAGATTGGCGAAGTTCACGATGGCGCAGCCACGATGGACTGGATGGAACAGGAACAAGAGCGCGGTATTACGATTACATCGGCTGCCACCACGGCATTCTGGAAAGGGATGGGTAATAACTACCCAGAGCACCGGATTAACGTGATTGACACTCCCGGACACGTTGACTTCACCATTGAAGTTGAGCGCTCCATGCGTGTGCTTGACGGCGCTTGCATGGTGTACTGCGCGGTGGGTGGTGTGCAGCCACAATCTGAAACCGTGTGGCGCCAAGCCAACAAATACCGCGTGCCACGTCTGTCCTTCGTGAACAAGATGGACCGCACCGGCGCAAACTTTTTCAAAGTGTACGATCAGCTCAAGACCCGCCTGAAGGCGAATCCTGTGCCTGTCGTGATTCCAATCGGTGCCGAAGAAAAATTCACTGGCGTCGTTGATCTCGTTAAGATGAAAGCCATCATCTGGGATGAAGCAAGCCAAGGCATTAAGTTTGACTACGTCGACATTCCCGCAGAGCTTCAGGCGTCCGCAGAAGAGTGGCGTGAGAAGCTTGTTGAAGCAGCCGCTGAGTCCTCAGAAGAGTTGATGGACAAGTATCTCGAAGGCGGCAAGCTGACCGAAGAAGAAATTATGCTCGGCATCCGTACGCGCACGATCGCTTGCGAGATTCAGCCAATGCTTTGCGGTACGGCATTCAAGAATAAAGGCGTTCAGCGCATGCTGGATGCAGTGATTGAATTCTTGCCATCGCCAGTCGACATTCCCCCGGTTAAGGGTGAGCTCGACGATGGCACGCCAACAAGCCGTAAAGCAGAGGACAGTGAGAAGTTTTCGGCACTGGCATTCAAGCTGATGACGGATCCTTATGTCGGTCAGCTGACGTTTGTTCGTGTGTATTCAGGCGTGTTGAAATCCGGCGATACGATTTACAACCCGATCAAGGGAAAGAAAGAGCGTATCGGTCGTATTTTGCAGATGCATGCAAATAACCGCGAAGAAATTAAAGAAGTGGTCGCAGGTGACATCGCCGCAGTGGTCGGTCTGAAAGACGTCACGACTGGCGAGACCTTGTGTGACATCGATTCACACATCATGCTCGAGCGGATGGTGTTCCCTGAGCCCGTGATTTCGCAGGCCGTCGAACCAAAGACGAAAGCTGACCAAGAAAAAATGGGTATGGCCCTCTCCCGCCTGGCACAGGAAGATCCTTCTTTCCGCGTGCATACCGACGAAGAGTCTGGCCAAACAATTATTTCGGGTATGGGTGAACTCCACCTCGAAATTATTGTTGACCGCATGAAGCGTGAGTTCACGGTAGAAGCCAACGTGGGCAAACCACAGGTGGCCTATCGCGAAACGATTCGCAAGGTCTGTGAAGAAGTCGAAGGTAAGTTCGTCAAGCAGTCGGGCGGACGTGGTCAATATGGACACGTCGTACTCAAGATTGAGCCTCTCCCACCCGGTGGCGGCTACCAATTTGTCGACGCCATTAAGGGCGGTGTGGTTCCTCGTGAATACATCCCTGCAGTGGATAAAGGCATTCAAGAAACACTGCCATCCGGCATCCTTGCCGGGTACCCAGTGGTTGACGTGAAAGCCACGCTGTTTTTCGGTTCGTACCACGACGTGGATTCAAACGAAAACGCCTTCCGTATGGCGGCTTCGATGGCGTTCAAAGACGGTATGCGCAAGGCAAGCCCTGTGCTGCTCGAACCGATGATGGCCGTCGAAGTCGAAACACCTGAAGACTATGCTGGTACGGTGATGGGCGATTTGTCCTCGCGTCGCGGCATGTTGCAAGGTATGGATGACATGGTTGGTGGTGGCAAGGTCATTAAGGCCGAAGTCCCGCTCGCAGAGATGTTTGGTTATGCGACTAACCTGCGTTCGTTGACGCAAGGTCGTGCAACTTACACGATGGAATTCAAGCACTACTCCGAAGCTCCCAAAAACGTGGCCGAAGAAATTATCGCGGCCCGCGGCAAGTAATCAAGTCAGAGGAAAATCATGGCAAAAGGTAAATTCGAACGCACCAAACCACACGTCAACGTTGGCACAATTGGCCACGTTGACCACGGCAAAACGACGCTGACCGCAGCGATCACGACGGTGTTGTCCAAGAAGTTTGGCGGT
>JBILHV010000323.1:0-2912 GCA_044350305.1 Burkholderiaceae bacterium | reverse complement strand
CAATACCTATGTGGGTGCATTCGCCAAAATACCCGGCCTGTCGGTGCCTTGTGGCTTATCAGCCCAAGGGCTTCCAATAGGCCTCATGCTCGAGGCGGCTGCTTGGAATGAGCCTTTGCTTTTGCAGGTAGGTTGCGCGTTTCAAGATGTGACGGATTGGCATACCCTACGTCCAGCGATTCCCAAAGGGTAAGCGCCCACAAGTATTGAAATCACTTCGTCATCTTTAAGTGACGGGCTAAGTCTAGTGTGCGCTGGGCAGGTCCGATTAGATCAACCGCTACGAACGTACCATCGACGACCGCAGTACCAAATCCTTTTTTTATACTTTCTTGATACCCTAGGATTAATTTTTCTGCCGCTTCGACTTCTTCTGCGCTAGGAGAAAATATTTTATTCACGACATCGATTTGGTTCGGATGAAACACCACCTTGCCGCAGAAGCCAAACTCACGTGCAATGATTGCGTCCGCTTGTGTTGCTTCTGCGTCTTTGACGCGTTCAAAAAAGGCTGCATCGATTGCTTGTATGTTGCACGCCGCAGCCGCAGCCGTTACGACTGATCTTGGAAAATGTAAGGTGTTAGCAGAAATTTTTGCACCGGTTGCTGAGCAATAGTCCCCTGAGCCAAAAAATAGCGCTTTAGTGCGAGGCAACGTGTCTGAAATAGACAAGGCATTCAATATGCCTCGAGGTGTCTCAAGCATGACGATCAGTTGAAGAGGATGCTGCTGATCTCGATCAGCCTGTAAGGAATTGAGTCGTTCTTCAAGGAGTAGCAAACTATGACTTGATTCAACTTTCGGGATCATGAGTGAATCGATCATCGAAAGCGGCAGTGCCGACAGATCATCCAAGCCGTATGGGGTATCCAGACCATTAATGCGAACGCAAATCTCTTGATGATTACGTCGCAAGATTTGAATTGTTTCGCAGGTAATCTGGCGTGCCGCAGATTTTTCAGCAGGCGGAATACTATCTTCGAGATCAATGACGAGCGAATCACAAGGCAGGCTTGCCGCCTTCATGATCCGGTCTGGGCGATTGCCTGGCGTCATTAACATAGACCGACGTACGTAAACCGATTTGCGTGTAAACATACTTACGATGTCCTTAAATAACGCCTTTGTTTACAAGCTCTGCAATCCGTTCAGCCGATAGGCCTAAGCGTCCTCTAAATACTTCGTCGTTGTGTTGACCAAGCGCAGGCCCTAGACTTCGAATTTTTCCTGGTGTGTCAGTCAGTCGTGGCACTAAATTCGGAATGGCGTGCTCTTGTCCAAATGCGTCCTTCATATACTTGATGTTTTCTCGTGCGGCATATTGAGGATCGACAAATATTTCATCAATTGAATACACCGAGCCACAGGGAACTTGGAAAGATTCGCACGTGGATAGGACCTGTTCTCGAGTAAGTGTCGAAGTCCAAGCGCCCACAAAATCATCCACTACAGCGCGCTCTGCTTCGCGTTGAGTGATCGTGCCCCATTTGCCGTCCCCCCCAAATTCTGGGACACCCATGGCAAGGGCGAGTCTTTCAAAAATTTTGTCACTCGTGCAGGCGATCGCGATCCACTTGTCATCTTTAGTGGGGTAATGACTGTGTGGAACAACGTTGACTGTACCGGGGCCCATGCGTTCGCGGACATAACCTTTCATGTGATAGGACGGTGCGATTTCATCCAGGATGCGGAAGATGGGTTCATACAGCCCAATATCTACCACTTGCCCACGACCCGTTTTTTGTAAAGCTTGAATGCACAGCAATACTCCCAGCGCGCCGTATAAGCCTGCCAGATAGTCGGGGATGGTCGCTGAACCAGGGGTAACGGGCGGTCGGTCCGGGTAGCCCGCAAGATAAGACAGTCCGCCGAACGCGTTCCCGATGCGACCGAATCCGGGTCTCGGACTGTATGGCCCGGTCTGCCCGTATCCCGAGATCCGGACCATAATGAGTTTCGGATTGACTTCTTTCAACACGTCCCATCCAAGCCCCCACTTTTCGAGTGTGCCAGGTTGAAAGTTTTCAACTAAGACATCGGCGTCTTTAATCAGCGCTTTAAGTAGCTCGGCGCCTTCCGGCTTGCGAAGATCCAAAGTGGCCGATTTTTTATTTCGACATTCGGAAAGCCAAGGCAATGAGTCGCCATTTGGTGTGATGCTGCCAAAGCGCCGCAAGGCATCCCCCACCTTCGGGAGTTCCAACTTAATCACGTCCGCACCAAATTCCGCGAGCTGTGTGGAACAAAACGGACCAGCTAGAAAGCTTGATACGTCAATAACTTTTAAACCGTCTAAAGGTTGAATGTTGCTATCGTTCAATTGCATAAAATACTCCGACTTAATTTGGTTAGCGAGGACAATAAGTTTTCAGGCGGGATGCTCGCGCGGATGGTCTTTGCCCCATTGCATAACCGCTTCGCGCGTGCAATCAAGGGCGGAATGACTTCTTGGGGAGATATCAAGTAAGGCAGCAATCTCCTTTGAGGCTTGAGTCACGCGCTCGACGTTCAAGCCAGTTTTTATGTGAAGAAGCTCTAGCATACGCACTAAATCTTCTGCTGGGTAGTTTCCCACCGAGCCGAGCGATTCGGGCATAGCGATCCCCCCACCAATGCCACAGATAGCGCCTTCTAAAAACGCAGCGCCGCCATCAAGTGCGGCAAGGATATTTGCGGTCGCCATGCCTGACAAGTTATGAATATGAAAACCGAACTCGATGTCAGGAAACTGATCGCGCAGCATTGAAAAGAGCGCGTTGACATGTCGCGGATCTTCCATTCCGACTGAGCCCGCCAGATACATTTTCTGTATACCCGCATTTCGAAACTTCTTCACCATATCGATGACGCGCTGCTTGGCAATCAGGCCTTCGTACGGACACCAAAAAGACATGCCTATCGCAATGACAT
>JBILHV010000322.1:0-2929 GCA_044350305.1 Burkholderiaceae bacterium | reverse complement strand
TACCATCGCCGGCAACCTCAAAGAGATGTTTGCGCAAATCGTAGCGGTTGGCGCGGACACGATCACCCGCGGCAGCAAAACCACCGGTTCAATATTGATTGAACGTATGGCGATCGCCGGAACCTAGGGAATGCCCGAGCTTGGCTCTGATTGGGGTATTTCCTAGCTCTCAGCGGTGTAATATTGCCGCAATCAGGCGTCTCGATACGTCTGAATAAACTTCCCGAGGAGACCTCGTATGCAACGTCGTTCGTTTTTAAAGAAAGCTAGTGTCGGCGCAGTCGCCGGCAGCGCGGCAGTTGCCGCACCTGTATTTGCACAAGATATGCCCACGCTCAACTGGCGGTTGGCTTCGAGCTTTACGCGCGGTTTGGATACGCTGTGGGGCACCGGCGAGTTGTTCTCGCGTTACGTGCGTGAAGGCACGAACGGCAAGTTCAATATCCGTAATTTTCCCGGTGGCGAAATTGTTCCGCCGCTGCAAGTGTTGGATGCTGTACAAAAGAACACCGTCGAGATGGGCAACTCCAGTGGCTACTATTACCACGGCAAGGACCCTTCGCTTAGCTTCGATACGGCAGTTCCTTTTGGTCTGAACGTGCGCCAGATGAACGCCTGGATGTGGGAAGCTGATGGCATGAAACTCATGCGTGAAGTCTATGGTGACTACAACATCATCAACTTTCCCCTCGGGAATACGGGCACCCAGATGGGCGGCTGGTATCGCAAAGAAATTAAATCCGTTGATGACCTCAAGGGTCTCAAGATGCGGACGGCCGGTTTTGCGGGCGAAGTTCTCTCGGTGCTAGGTGTTGTGCCCCAACAGTTGCCCGCAGGTGATATTTATCCTGCCCTTGAAAAAGGCACGCTCGACGCGGTTGAGTTCGTCGGCCCCTACGATGACGAGAAACTCGGTTTCGCTAAAGTCGCTAAGTTCTACTATTACCCCGGTTGGTGGGAGGGTGGTGCTCAGACGTCGCTCTACATCAACAAGGGCGAGTGGGAAAAGCTACCCAAGAGCTACCAGTCGATTATTGAAGCGGCTAGTCGTGCGGCGACCGCCACCATGACGGCTCGCTACGACAACCTAAACCCGACTGCGCTACGTCGTTTGCTGTCGCAAGGCACACAGTTGCGCCCCTTTCCCCGTGCAGTGATGGATGCATGTTGGGATGCGACGCAGAAAGTTTATGAGCAAACCTCGGCTAAAAACGAACGATTCAAGCGAATCTTAGCGAACTATATGGGTTATCGCGACGACTTAGTGCCTTGGTTCCGTACCGCTGAGGCTTCTTACGACCAATACGTTGGTGCGGCGCTGTCGCGTGCTAAGAAGTAATTTTTAGTCCGTTCGGGTCGCCTAGCGGCGACTTGAGCCTCAAACGGGTGCTGCCATTTGGCTTGCACCCGTTTTTTATTGTAGAATCAAAGGCTTTCCTCGATCTGTAGTGTTTTTAGCACGGGCGGCACATAACGCTTTGGCAAAAATCAATTGACCGAGGGTCTTTCCGGGATGGTCCCAGAGAGAATTTTTAGGATCCAATCATGAAGACATTTGTGGCTAAGCCGCATGAAGTCAAGCGTGGCTGGTTCGTGATTGACGCGAAGGGCAAAGTCCTCGGTCGTGTGGCCAGCGAAGTCGCACGTCGTTTGCGCGGTAAACACAAGCCAGAGTTCACGCCCCACGTTGATACGGGCGATTACATCGTCATTATCAATGCAGCTGATATCGTCGTAACCGGTAATAAGTCGCAAGACAAGAAGTACTTCCGTCATACGACCTACCCAGGCGGTATTCGCGAAACGAACTTTGCGAAGTTGCAAGAGCGTTTTCCGGGTCGTGCAATTCAAAAGGCCGTTAAGGGCATGTTGCCTAAAGGTCCTTTGGGTTACGCGATGATTAAAAAGCTGAAGGTGTATGCCGGTGCCGAGCACCCGCACTCTGCCCAACAGCCACAGACCCTCGAATTTTAAGGACAGGCCATGATCGGTAATTGGAATTACGGAACCGGCCGCCGCAAGACTTCGGTGGCTCGTGTCTTCATGAAAAAAGGTGCAGGCAAAATCGTCGTGAACGGTAAACCCGTTGACGAGTATTTCGCTCGCGAAACAGGCCGTATGGTCGTGCGTCAGCCACTTGAGCTGACCGGACACACCGGTTCATTTGATTTTCATATCAACGTGCATGGCGGCGGCGAAAGCGGTCAAGCTGGCGCGGTGCGTCACGGCATTACCCGTGCGCTGATTGATTACGATGCAACGCTTAAACCAGCTCTGTCGAAAGCAGGTCTGGTCACCCGTGATGCCCGTGAAGTCGAGCGTAAGAAAGTCGGTTTCCACAAGGCGCGTCGTCGTAAGCAGTTCAGCAAGCGCTAAGCAAGGCATGCCAGAGACCAGAGCATCGGTCTCAATGCAAACGGGCCGCGCAAGCGGCCTGTTTTTTTCTTGTCACGTTTTTGTCTAGCGGGCTTCTACCAGACCACCTCTGCGTGGGATAATGATCCGTTATCTAAGCACACATCATGGCGAATTGAACATGGCAAACACTTCAACGAAACGAATCAAAGTTGGCATTGTTGGCGGCACGGGCTACACCGGCGTCGAGCTATTGCGCATGCTTGCACAACACCCAGGTGTTGAGTTGGCAGCCATCACTTCGCGCAAAGAAGATGGGATGCCTGTTGCTGAGATGTTCCCTAACTTGCGTGGGCACGTAAAGCTTGCGTTTTCGACACCTGAAAAAGCACCCCTCAATGGTTGTGATGTCGTATTTTTTGCGACGCCGCATGGTGTGGCCATGAGTCAAGCCAAAGAGTTGTTGTCCGCAGGCGTGCGCATCATTGATTTAGCGTCGGACTTCCGCTTGAAAGACATTAAGACGTTCGAGCACTGGTACAAGATTCCTCATACATGCCCCGAGATCTTGGCT
>JBILHV010000321.1:0-2932 GCA_044350305.1 Burkholderiaceae bacterium | reverse complement strand
TTTCAAAGACTTGATCCTCGGCAGCGACTTCGTCGACATACTCGAGCTTGTACGCCATGCCCGAGCAGCCCGTGGTGCGTACACCTAGGCGCAACCCAATCCCACTGCCCCGCTTTTGCAGATATTTGCCGATGTGATCGGCTGCCTGCGACGTAAGTGTGACGGCCATGATTATCCCGTGTGCTTGTCTTTGTAGTCTTTGACCGCCGCTTTAATTGCGTCTTCGGCCAGAATAGAACAGTGTATCTTGACCGGAGGCAAAGCAAGCTCTTCGGCAATTTGCGTATTGCGAATTGTCAATGCTTCGTCAAGTGTTTTGCCTTTGACCCACTCGGTCACGAGCGAACTCGAGGCAATCGCTGAGCCGCAGCCATAAGTCTTGAAGCGCGCATCTTCGATGATGCCTGCTTCATTGACACGAATCTGCAGCTTCATGACGTCGCCACAGGCCGGCGCACCGACCATGCCGGTGCCGACTTGATCGTCACCCTTGTCGAAGCCACCCACGTTGCGGGGATTCTCGTAATGATCTAAAACTTTATCGCTGTATGCCATGCTGTTTCTCCGGCAGTAAGGTTCAGTGTGCAGACCACTGAACTGAATTCAAATCGATACCCTCTTTGGCCATTTCCCAAAGCGGCGACATATCGCGCAACTTACCCACGCGAGTCTTCAAGAGCTCAACCGCAAAGTCGATGTCTTTCTCGGTGGTGAAGCGCCCGATCGTAAAGCGAATCGAACTGTGTGCGAGCTCATCATTACGGCCTAAGGCACGCAATACGTACGAAGGCTCTAAGCTTGCCGAGGTGCAGGCAGAGCCACTCGACACCGCCAATTCCTTGATCGCCATGATCAGGGACTCGCCCTCGACGTAGTTAAAGCTCACGTTCAGGTTGTGTGGCACGCGGTGCTCGAGGTCACCATTGAGGTAAACCTCTTCGATCTGCGACAAACCTGCCCACAAGCGATCGCGCAACATGCGAACGCGCTCGTTTTCAGTGCCCATTTCAGCTTGCGCCAGCGCAAAGGCTTCGCCCATGCCGACGATCTGGTGTGTGGCCAAGGTGCCCGAACGGAAGCCACGCTCGTGACCACCGCCGTGCATTTGTGCCTCAATACGGATCCGCGGCTTGCGGCGCACGTACAGCGCGCCGATTCCCTTTGGACCATACGTCTTGTGGGCACAAAACGACATCAGATCAACTTTTAGTGTCTGCAGATCGATGGCGACCTTACCCGTCGCTTGCGCTGCATCGACGTGGAAAATAATGTTTTTTGAGCGGCAGATTTCGCCTAGCGTTGCGATGTCTTGAATCACGCCGATTTCGTTATTCACAAACATCACCGATACCAATACCGTATCAGGACGCAGTGCAGCGTTGAAGGCCTCAAGGCTGATCAAGCCGTTTTCCTGCACATCGAGGTAAGTGACTTCAAACCCTTGGCGCTCGAGTTCGCGACAGGGATCTAAAACAGCTTTGTGCTCGGTCTTAATCGTAATAATGTGCTTGCCGCGCTCGGCGTAAAAGCCTGCAGCGCCTTTAATCGCGAGGTTGTTTGACTCGGTTGCACCCGAAGTCCAGACGATCTCGCGCGGGTCGGCGTTGACCAGCGACGCAACCTGAGCACGCGCGTGCTCGACGGCCTCTTCGGCTTCCCAGCCATAGGCGTGGCTGCGTGAGGCAGGGTTACCTGCGCGCTCGTACAACCAGGGAACCATTTTGTCGACCACACGGGGATCAACAGGCGTGGTGGCCGAGTAATCAAAGTAAATGGGACGCATTGACATATGTGAATCCTGAATCTGAAATCGTTAAGCTCTAACTATTGCGATCAAACTTCGCTCTAAGCGTTAGGCTGTCGCTGGCGCGGGCTGCTTGACCGTCGATGCGCCGGAGCTCACGACATTTACGCGAACACCAGCGGCTTGGTTGGCTTCTTGCAATTGCCGCACGCGCTGTTGATCAACCAGATCTTGCAACGAAACGGAATCAAGAAAATCAACCATTTTGCGATTAAGCGTTGACCAGAGCTCATGCGTCATACAGATGCCTGGCTTGCCATCTGTACCATTCGCACAGTCCGTCTTGCCGCCGCAGTTTGTGGCGTCAATGGGCTCATCCACCGCAAAAATGATGTCCGCGACCGTAATGGTGCGACCTAAGCGAGCGAGCGTATAACCGCCGCCTGGTCCGCGCACGCTTTCCACGAGTTCGTGGCGGCGCAGTTTGCCAAACAACTGTTCTAAATACGACAGGGAGATATTCTGGCGCTGGCTGATTGCAGACAGCGTGACCGGACCGCTTTGCTGGCGCATGGCCAGATCAATCATGGCGGTGACCGCAAATCGTCCTTTTGTAGTGAGCCTCATGACGAAATCCTTAATAGAGAAACGTGGCAAATAATTGGCTTACCCGACTAAAAATTGGCTTACCCGACTAAACAACTCAAGTATAACCAATTCCCGACTAAATTACTAGGATATACCCTTAAGAGCCTAGGGGAATTAGCCCCAGATGAAGAAAAACCGCGCTTGGACGCGGTTTTTTCAATCAACTAGCTTCAGTATGACAGCTGTACACCGCCGTGTCGGGTTAAGCCGCCTGATACTGCGTCACGCGTTTGCGAACGAGTTCAAGCACGCCCTGACAGGCATCCTCAAGGTAATCCAATACCTTGCCAAAGCCTTCTGGGCCCCCGTAGTAAGGATCAGGCACTGTGGCTTCTTCGTATTCATTGGCGAAGCGCATCAGCAACATCAGCTTATGGTGATGAGGCTTTGGGCACTGTTGTTGCAGTGCGGAAAGGTTTTCCCAATCCATCGCCAAAATCAGGTCGAACTCGCGGAAATCGTCAGCAGTAATCTGGCGAGCTTCCGTTCGAGTTATCTCGTAACCTCGTTTTCGGGCAGCAACCTGCGCGCGGGCGTCTG
>JBILHV010000047.1:0-9012 GCA_044350305.1 Burkholderiaceae bacterium | reverse complement strand
TTCTCAGCGGCCCTTTTGCTTTTGACTGAACGGAGACTGACTTGACTCGGTGAGCAGATCGGTTGACTATCCTAGGAGCGTCAACGAACGCATACAAACCTAAGTAAAAATAAACATAAACCGGAGATATCAAGCATGAGCGGGTCAAAACGTTGGGTAAATCGTCCTGAAGGATCGACGTGGGGTGATTTTGGACCGGACGACCAACGGGGTCGCATCAATCTCTTGACGCCAGCCAAGCTTAAACAAGGCATTGCTGAGATCAAAGAGTTTCAACCTTTCTGCTTGAGCCTACCGCTTGATTTGCCGGGCGGCAACTTATTGAACCCCCGGCGTTTCCCGCCAGTCATTCGACCCACGCTGCGTGGTGATCGTCCCAACATGAACTACGGTTTGTTTCGCGACAACGAGCAACACACGGATGTGATCAGTGATGACTTGGTGGTGATGCACCTTCAATATTCCACGCAATGGGATAGCTTGGCGCACGTTGGGTCTCGCTTTGACGCAAATGGTGACGGCATCCCTGAGTCGGTGTATTACAACGGTTACCGCGCAGGCGACGATATTCAAGGCCCGACCGAAGCGAAAGACGCTGGTGTGCCACAGCCGGGTGATCAGCGTTCGACCTCGAATGCGACGGCATTAGGTATTCAAAACATGGCTGAGTCCTGCGTGCAGGGGCGCGGTGTCATGCTCGACTTCCACGCGCATTTCGGGAATAAACGTGAGATCGTTGGCTACGACACACTGATGCGGGTGATGGAACAAGACAAAGTCGTTGTAGAGCCAGGTGATATGGTGTGCTTGCATACCGGGTTTGCACAAATACTGATGGATATGAAAGGCAAGCCTGATCTGCATACATTGGAAAACAGTTGCGCTGCGTTGAACGGGCGCGACAAGAAATTATTGAACTGGATCACCGACAGTCAGTTGGTCGTGCTGATGGCCGACAACTACGCCGTCGAACACTATCCTGCTGTCGATCATGTGGGTTGTTGCGCGACCTTGCCGTTGCATGAACACTGCTTGTTCAAGCTCGGTGTGCATTTAGGTGAGATGTTTTACCTTACGCCCCTAGCCAAATGGTTGCGTGAACACGGGCGCAATCGCTTCTTGTTGACGGCACCCCCTCTGCGGTTGCCAGGTGCAGTGGGGTCTCCGTCAACCGCTGTCGCAACGGTTTAAGCGCTTTATTGACAAGAGTGTGGATCGTACGCCCTCAACATCCTGAGGGCGTTTTTTTGAGAAGAAGATGAAAAACGTTATCAGAATTGGATCGGGCGCAGCCTGGTGGGGTGACCGAGTAGAACCTGCGGCCCTCAATGCAGAGAAAGGTGATTTGGATTACTTGTGTTTTGAAACCATGGCGGAGGCCACAGTGTCGGCCGCACAGGTGCGCGCAAGGCGTGACCCGAGTTTTCCTGGCTACGACACGTACCTCGATGATCGAATGCGTGCGGTATTGCCCGCCTGTATGGCGCGTGGGACCAAGATCATCAGCAACCAAGGCTGGATTAACCCTGACGCCGCGGCGCAGCGGGTGGTGTATTGGCTCAAAGAGTTTGGTTATGTCGGCATTAAAGTCGCCTCGGTGAATGGAAGCTTAATCACGGAGCATGTACTTGAATTGACCGACACCATTCTTGAAAACGGCAAGCCCACTGCGAGCCTGCAGTCAACGTTGATTTCTGCCGAAGTCTATCAAGGGGCTGAGCCAATCGTGCAAGCCTTGCAGGCGGGCGCCCAAATCGTGATCACTGGCCGTGTGGCGGATCCGTCGATATTTTTAGCGCCCATGATGTTTGAGTTTGGCTGGGATCCTCTGGATCACGTGAAGTTAGGACAAGGGACGGGCATCGGTCACATCCTGGAGTGCGGCGCGCAAGCGACGGGTGGATATTTTTCTGATCCAGGATTTAAAGACGTGCCAGAGCCTTGGAATTTTGGTTTTCCGATCGCCGAGGTCAGCCCGGACGGCAGCGCTGTGATCAGCAAAGTGGCCGGTACGGGCGGGGCGATCACGCTGGAAACAATTAAAGAACAATTGTTGTATGAGGTGCATGACCCGTTCAATTATTTAACACCTGATGTGGTGGTGGATTTTTCTACGGCGGTGCTGGAGCAAGTCGGCGCCGATCGCGTGAAGGTCAGTCACATCAGCGGCAAACCCCGCACGCCCACCTTGAAGGTGTCGATTGGTTGCACCGAGGGGTTTATCGGGGAAGACATGTTTTTTTACGCAGGTCCAGGAGCCTTACGCCGCGCGCAGCTCGCCAAAAAGATTTTGGAAGAGCGCTTCAAGATTGTGAAGCTCGAGGCAGAAGACATTCGAATCGACTACCTTGGCTTGAATGCGATCCACGGCGATGCAACGCCTAAAGACGCGCCCGAGCCCTATGAGGTGGCGGTGCGTGTCGCCGCACGCACAAAGACACGAGAGCAGGCAGCCAAGGTCGGCCGTGAGGTAGACGGCATGGCGGTGTCTGGTATTGCGCATACCGGCAAGCGTGTGCCGCATCAGGATCGCACTCGTGAAGTCATCGGCGTCTGGTCTTCGCTGGTGCCCCGCGAACGTGTGACCCCCTCTGTAAACTATTTTGTGAGTTGAGCCATGAAAGTAAAACTTCAACATGTTGCGCATGCCCGCTCCGGGGATAAGGGCGACACCTCGAATATCGCCGTCTTTGCCTACACGCCCGAGCTATATCCGCTCTTGAAAGAGCAACTGACTGCAGAGCGGTTCAAGGCCTTTTATGCGGGGGCCATTAAAGGCACCGTGACGCGCTATGACGTGGACCGACTGCACGCAATGAATTTTGTGGCGCAAGGGGCGCTTGGGGGAGGCGTTTCGCGCAGCTTGTGTCTTGATAATTATGGCAAGGCGTTATCCGCCGCGGTGTTGAATTTTGAGTTAGAGGTGCCCGAGGCGTTACGGCCCCAGTTACGAGGCCAACATCTTTTGCCCAAGGCGTAATGCCTTGCTTGCGTCAAACCATCAGTCCACCATCAACGAAGAAGAGACATCAATCATGAAAAAAAATAATCGTTTCAAATGGCTAGGAATATTCACTTCGGTACTCGCCGCTGGGGTGCTTGGGTCTTCAGGTGCTTCGGCGCAAACTGCGTTTGCTGATCGTCCGATTCGAATCGTCGTGCCTTACCCGGCTGGTGGGACAACGGACCTATTGGCCCGTGCGGTGGCGCCCAAACTCGGCGAGCGCCTTGGCCGCACTGTCGTGATCGATAATCGTCCTGGTGCGGGTGGCGTGATTGGTTCGCAGCAAGTGGCGAAATCCCCCGCGGATGGGCATTCGTTGGTCTTCGCCAGTATTGCTTCGCACGGAATTATTCCGGCACTGCAAACGCCTCCACCTTACGATGCTGTCGCGGATTTTGTCCCCATCACCTTGGTGGCAAGTACGCCAAACGTGTTGCTTGCGAATAACAACTTGCCCGTTAAAAACTTAAAAGAGTTGATTGCTCTGGCCAAGGCCAAGCCCGGCACAATCACGTTTGGCTCGACCAGTCATGGTGGTTCACCCCACATGAGTGGCGAACTCTTTAAGTCCATGGCTGGGATTGATATTTTGCACATACCCTACAAAGGTGGGTCACCGATGCTGGTGGACTTGATTGGTGGTCAAGTCAGTATCGGTATTGATAACTTGCCGTCCTCGATGGCATTTATTAAGTCGGGAAAGGTGCGTGCGCTGGCTGTGACAACGACCAAACGTTGGCCGGGTGCTCCAGATATTCCTACGATGGCGGAGGCGGGCGTCTCTGGTTATGACGTATCGGCCTGGTTTGGCCTCATGGCCCCAGCGGGTACGCCTCAGCCTTTGGTCGATGAGCTTAGCCGTCATTTGATGGCGATTTTGCGTACGCCTGAAATTGAAAAGCAGTTTTTCGACTTGGGTGCGCAGCCGGTTGGCGATACGCCCGCGCAATTTAAGGCATTCATTGTTGGGGAGCGCGATAAATGGAGTGCCTTGGCAAAGTCCAACAACATCAAGCTGAACTGAGCGTATACCCGAAGTTATATGCTCATTGTTGACGACCCTCATTGGATGGGGCAAACTGAGGGCGTTACTGAACTTTTCTTAAGGACCGAGCCATGCGTCGATCACTTATCGCTGCCGCGTTGACAGCAGCCTTCTTGTTTCCAGCCGTAGGAAGTGCCAAGACCTTCAAATGGGCGAGCCAGGGCGATATCCTGACTCTTGATCCACACTCCCAAAATGAGGGCCTGAACATTGCCGCCAACTTATGGGTGTATGACCCCTTGTTGGCCTACAACGATAAGTTTGATGTGGTTCCCTCCTTGGCCGTTTCTTGGGAGCAGGTCAATCCTTCGCTTTGGCGGTTCAAGTTGCGCCCCAATGTAAAGTTTCATGACGGTTCGGCGTTCACCGCGGATGACGTGGTCTTTTCGATCAAGCGCGCCATGGCGCCTTCTTCCCAATTCAAATCTTATGTTGCGGGCATTAGTGATGCCAAGGCGATTGATCCACTGACGGTAGAAATCTCGACCGCTGGACCGAATCCCGTGTTGCTGCGTCAATTACCTTCGCTCGGCATCATGAGCAAGGCATGGGCCGAGAAGAACAACGCTATGTTGCCGCAAGATTTCAATAAGAAAGAAGAAAGCTACGCCGCTCGCCATGCAATGGGCACCGGTCCCTACATCCTCAAAGCCCGTGAAGTCGATATCAAAACGACTTATGTAGAAAACCCGAATTGGTGGGGTAAACCAACCAAGCAAGGTAACGTAACGGAAATTATCTACACGCCAATTAAGCAAAACGCGACACGCACGGCAGCATTGCTGTCTGGTGAGATTGACTTTGTCTTGGATCCTCCTGCACAAGACCTAGATCGCTTACGCAAGCAAGTCAAAGTCATCGACGGTAACGAAAACCGTACGATCTACTTTGCAATGGATGTAAAAAGCCCAGAGCTAAAGTACAGCAATATCAAGGGTAAAAACCCGATGCAAGATGTACGTGTACGCGAAGCGCTTTATCGCTCCATTGACATAGAAGCAATTAAGAAGTCGGTGATGCGTGGCATGTCCTTGCCAACAGGCGCCATGATTTCTCCGCAAGTACATGGTTATTCGGATGCAATGGGTAAGCGCGTACCTTACGACGTTGAGAAAGCGAAAGCCTTACTCAAGGAAGCGGGCTACGAAAATAACCTCGAGTTCACGTTAGACTGCCCTAACAATCGCTACATCAACGACGAAGCCATTTGTCAGGCAGCCGTCGCAATGTGGGCACGCGCAGGTATGAAGGTGAAGCTCAATACGATGCCACGTGCGACCTTCTTCCCGAAGATTGCCAATGGCGATTTCAGTGTCTATTTGTTTGGCTGGGGCGTCCCGACGTTCGATGCGTACTACACGCTGGAGTCTCTGATTCGTAGCAAGGGTGAGGGCGCAGCCGGTGCGTTTAACTACGGTGGTTATTCCAACCCCAAAGTTGATGCCTTGATCGATACGGTCAAGACTGAGGTTGATGATGCTAAGCGTACTGCGATGATTCGTGAAGCGTTCACAATCCATGCGAAAGAGTTCGGTACGATACCTTTGCATGACCAAGTGATTCCCTGGGCGATGAAGAAAAATATCGACATTAAGCACCAGCCCAACAACCGCCCTGTTGTTGAGCGCATCATCATTAAGTAATCCGAAACGTCGCCCAGGGTCACGTGCGTGTGGCCTGGGCGTCGGATAACTTTGCCTTTGTACTGAGAACCCATGTTTGCTTTTATTCTGCGCCGGTTGATCCAGGCCGTAGGCGTCATGCTGGCGGTCGCACTGCTAGCTTTCATTTTGTTTCAGTATGTTGGGGACCCAGTGATGATCATGCTGGGCCAAGAGGGTACGCCGGCCGAGCGCGAACAGCTGCGTCAGTCGCTTGGACTCAATGACCCCGTCGTCGTGCAGTTCTATCACTTCCTGACGAACGCGATCCAGGGTGATTTTGGTTTGTCTTTGCGTCAAGGCCAAAAGGTCTCACTGTTATTGCGCGAACGACTTCCCGCTACCTTAGAACTCTCGATTGCGGCTGCGCTGATTGCGTTGGTCGTGGGGGTCCCGCTTGGGGTTTACACAGCGCTTAAGCGCCACGGAAAGCTCTCGCAAGCCTTGCTGGCCTTTTCATTATTTGGCGTCTCCTTGCCGACGTTCCTGATTGGTATTTTGTTGATCCTCATTTTTTCTGTACAACTTGGCTGGTTGCCGAGTTATGGACGCGGCGACACGGTTCGCTTGGGCTGGTGGTCGACGGGCTTGTTGACCGCAAGTGGCTGGCATCATTTGATTCTGCCGGCGGTCACTCTGTCGCTGTTTCAGGTGGCGCTGGTGATGCGGCTGGTGCGTTCTGAGATGCTTGAGGTACTACGCGCGGATTACATTAAATTCGCACGTGCACGCGGCTTGACTAAACGCGCGATTCATTTCGGCCACGCCTTAAAAAACACGCTCGTACCCGTGATCACGATTATGGGTTTGCAACTGGGCGGCATTATCGCGTTCGCCATTGTGACTGAAACCGTCTTTCAATGGCCTGGGATGGGGTTGCTTTTTATCCAGGCCGTTCAGTTCGCCGATATCCCGGTGATGGCGGCCTATCTTTGTTTGATTTCTCTTATTTTTGTTGTGATTAATTTAACGGTTGACCTGCTGTACTTCGTGGTCGATCCTCGCTTGCGTGTTGGGTTGGGCAAATCCGGCGGGGGTCACTAATGCGCGCCACACTTGCCCGTTTTTGGGATGGTGATCTAGCCTGGTCGTGGCGCCACACACCTGTTGCGATGGTGGCGACATTTTTGTTGATTGCGCTGTTAGTGGCTGCCTTCGGTGCGCCTTGGATCGCGCCGCATAATCCGTTTGATCTGGCTACGATTGACTTGCTTGACGCGCTCAAGCCACCGGTGTGGCTGGCTGAGGGCACGACAAAGTATTTGTTGGGGACGGATAGCCAAGGGCGGGACATGCTTTCGGCGCTCATGTATGGCACCAAGGTGTCCTTGTTGATTGGCTTAGCTGCGGTGGCGGGTGCGATGTCGCTTGGCATTGTTCTTGGGCTGATTTCAGGCTACGCCGGCGGGCGCATCGATGCGTTGATCATGCGTGTTGCCGACGTGCAGCTTTCATTTCCAGCGATTTTGATCGCGTTGCTCATTGATGGCGTTGCGCGGGCCGTTGTTCCGGGTGATATGCATGAAGTGATTGCCTTCCCAGTACTTGTGGGGGCGATTGCCCTGGCAGGTTGGCCGCAGTATGCGCGTACGGTACGGGGCTCGACCTTGGTCGAGAAAAATCGGGAGTATGTGCAGGCGGCTCGCGTGATTGGTATCTCGTCGCCCGTGATTATGTTTCGTCACGTGTTGCCCAACGTCTTAGGGCCGGTGCTGGTGCTGGCGACCGTGCACTTGGCGACGGCGATCATCACTGAGGCGACTTTGTCGTTTCTTGGCGTAGGCGTGCCGCCCACATCGCCGTCCTTGGGCACGCTCATCCGGATTGGAAATGATTTCCTGTTTTCTGGCGAGTGGTGGATCACGATTTTCCCGGGCGCTGCGTTGGTGCTGTTAGTGTTGTCTGTCAACCTACTAGGGGATTGGCTGCGTGACGCCTTGAATCCCCGCTTGAGTTGAGGCCACCCATGTCAAATATTCTAGAAATTAAAGAGTTGAGCGTTGAGTTTCCCACGCGTCGGGGCACGCTCAAAGCGTTAAACGAAGTGTCATTCTCGATCGCGGCGGGTGAGGTGGTCGGAGTGGTGGGTGAGTCGGGCGCCGGCAAGTCGCTCACAGGCGCTGCGATCATCGGTTTGCTGGAGCCCCCTGGGCGTATTTCTGGCGGACAGATCTTGCTGGAGGGGCGACGCATCGATCAGTTACCCGATGAGGAAATGCGCCGTATTCGTGGGCGTGAGATCGGAGCGATTTTTCAGGATCCACTCACATCCTTGAATCCGCTATACACCGTTGGTCACCAGATTGCCGAAACGATCGTGACGCATTTGCCAATGACTTGGACGCAAGCGCGTAACCGTGCCATTGAGTTATTGGAAGCGACCGGCATCCCTGCGGCGCGTGAGCGCATCGACCACTATCCCCATCAGTTTTCGGGCGGTATGCGTCAGCGCGTGGTGATTGCGCTAGCCTTGGCAGCGCAACCCAAACTGGTTGTTGCGGACGAGCCCACGACTGCGCTGGATGTATCGATACAGGCACAAATCATTGAGCTCCTTAAAAAAATGTGTCGCGAGCAAGGCGCGGCCGTGATGTTGATCACCCATGATATGGGCGTCATTGCTGAGACCGCAGATCGCGTTGTTGTCATGTATGCGGGGCGCGTCGCTGAAATCGGCAAAGTGCGCGATGTGATTCATTCTCCACGTCATCCTTACTCGGTTGGTTTGATGGGCTCTATTCCATCGATTCATCAGCATGTGGAACGGCTGGTACAAATCGACGGCAGCATGCCGAGATTGACGGCGATTCCGACTGGTTGCGCGTTTAACCCGCGTTGTCCTAACGTCATGGATCGCTGTCGCGTAGAGCGTCCGGAATTACAGCAATTGGGGACGTCCCAGGCGGCGTGCTGGCTCCATCCTGCGCAGGAGGTCGTATGACAACTCAGCGAGCGTTGGTAGAAGTTAAAGATGCGGCACGCTGGTTTGATGTGTCGGCCCCTTGGTTAGAGCGGGTGTTGTCGCGTAAGCCTCGCACCCTGCTGCGCGCGGTCGATGGTGTGTCTTTTACGATTCGCAAAGGAGAGACGCTGGCTTTAGTCGGTGAGTCTGGCTGCGGCAAGTCGACTATTGCGCGTTTGTTGGTGGGTTTGTATCCATTAACACAAGGAAGTATTTTGTTTGATGGGCAGCCACTTTCAAATATGCAAGGGCGTGGTGGCTTGGCGTTGCGTAAGCGCTTGCAGATGATTTTCCAGGATCCGTACGCGAGCCTGAACCCGCGCTGGCGTGTCGGACGAAT
>JBILHV010000320.1:0-2942 GCA_044350305.1 Burkholderiaceae bacterium | reverse complement strand
AGACAGTAAAACGATCACTTCTTTCGTGAAGCTTTCTGATATGTCATGATCAGGCACTGTATAGGTATCACCGCGATAATTCAATGACGTCAACGGTTTGCCAACGCTCTTGTTTTTTTGCATCACGAATAGCGGCACAGGAGGAAAGTCTGACACCTTGGCACTATCCGAAGCGTTCAATAATTCAGGATTAAAAACCTTCACGATGTGTGGGGTTTCAGCATTCTGCATCGCGACGATATCACCCAGAAAGTCAAATATATTTCGGGTAGAGCGCAAATTAACCTTAATCGATAGGTTCTTCAACCCGCTATCCAAGCCATCGCTCAGTAAAGCACGAAGTTCCGTAGCCGTGCGGTGAGCAGTGGTCGACTTATATGACTGAGTACAGTAGTTTTCAGGTGAGAGCGACTTACCAAATAGCACTTCTCCGTCAGTTTTATTCAAACACAGGCGCCAATCAGGCATCAACTTTATAAGTCTGAACTGCTTAGGACGACCAGGTTGACTCACCTCGTCCAGTGTCACGCCAGCAGCCAGCGCACCCACCAGCATACCAAACGAATCGCGTGCTAATTTCTCATCTAAGATCGGCGACATCGGCATTTTCACAAACGTCGGCTCCGCAGTCAGGCCTGCAGCGACCAAAATGTACAGAGCACGCTGGAAACCGAGATAATCCTTAGAAGAGGGGTCATTGACAAAGCTGCTCACCACCTCCCTTTTATCATTCACAACGTCAATCGAGCTCACTAACAAGGAGTACAGAATCGATTTGGGTGCCGCATGATTGGAAGAAAGGTAAGCGACGATCTCAGGCTTTATGTCCAACAAAAAGGGGCGCATGAAGGTTGCATTATCAAGCGAGGACTGGGTAAACGTGTAGCCACCACTGACGCTTAGAGATGCAGTGGGTATGTAGTTCGCCAGACCAACCGCACCGGCCCAGGGCTGAAGAAAACCGCCCAACGACCCTGGATTGCCTGAGTAAACAGTTGCCGAGAGACCTACATCCGCAGAAACGCTACCGGTTCCCATTATCGAAGGAATATCCAAAAAACTTACCGGCATTTTTTTCGACGCGCGTGCAATATTGATCAGAATATTATCGTTGCTGTAGGACTCTACGACTTCTCGGTAAGCATGAGACATGCTTCGAAAACTCGTTGAATTCGGCGAACCGCAACCACTGATCACAGCTAAAAGCGCAGACAAAAACATCATCGAAATACTACGCATCAAAAGTACTCCTTAGGGGAAATGGGCTCCGATAGGAGGCGTGACATCACGCCATGAATTTGGTCACAAACCAAAAGGACGAGAAAGCCACTATGCCGATCATGATCACACGAGCCGCGAATCCTATCACGGTCGCAATAAGACCGACAAGACCGACAGGCTTGCCATCGGCGTCACGTTGCTTGCGGCGGAATATGGAAAACATCACAAAGCCGCCTAATAGGGCCCCTACGACTAGAATTTTGATTACAACAAGAGTAGTCACTGTGGACTCCTAGGGCAGACAATCAACGGACGACACAGGTTTTTTCATGTGTGAGCACATCACAACAGTGCATGACGAAACCTGAAGCAACCCCTAAGAACAGAACAATCTACACAGTGCATTTTGTGCGATCATACGAGGAGTTTCACTGGCATTTTATAGGACTATCATACATAATCAGAGCTAAATGATCGACGGCTTTTCAGGAAAAAACACCTTTGATCCTGACACAACCTCACAAAATGGTAGTGGTGATGAAATTTTTCAGTGCTTTTTTGACTCTTTATTTAGCTTTCGCCTTGACTCCCAGTCAGGCTCAACCCAAACCTAATGACACCGTTCCTGCAGCGGCCCCAACAACGGGGGCGGTGACCCCACCACCCGCATCGACCTCTGGCGCACCGACCCAAGTTACATCACAAAGTGTCCCAATATCTAGAACTGGTATTGTCTGCTCGGTTTATGCCGGCAGCCCCAGCCTCGCAGCGCTAGGCATACGGATCACTGTCTACTCCACCTTGGGAATGGCATCAAACTGTGATCAGGCGTCTTTTGAAAACCTGACGCTAGCATCCATTAATGCTCAGCTGCGGGCCATACAGCAGCCGGCCTTCGTCTTACGTGGCCTAGCCCACCATTACCTCATGGACGTCAACTTAGCGACAATCCCCAACCCCTTTATTAGCCTTGGAAATCTAAAGTTCAGCGAAGTCGGTCATGTCGACGTCTCCATAACTCAGATCTTTCGGCACTCAAATATACGGGTCCTCGGCTTTAGTTCGACGGAGTACATTCCGTTTAAGCTACACAGCCAAATTCAGTACATCTGGAATATCGGAAGACCTGTACATAGACTGGTGGCACCAAACGGGGTTCGCTACGTGATGTTTGCCTTCACCACACAAGTGATTAAAAACACCACTGAAAACACGCTCGCCTATATAGGCCCATTACTCGATCTGCCCGCCGGTTGGACGTACGAGAGCTATTTGTTGGATAAAACACTTACGATCAGAACAGATATAAATAATGACTTTGCCACCGAGATCGTGTTTGATGGCGCTCGTAACATGTATGTCAAGATGCACAACTAAAAGCTGT
Source organism: Burkholderiaceae bacterium (assembly GCA_044350305.1). GTDB lineage: Bacteria > Pseudomonadota > Gammaproteobacteria > Burkholderiales > Burkholderiaceae_B > Zwartia. The sequence continues at coordinate 337 of JBILHV010000320.1, read as the reverse complement.
TGCGGTGATGTTGCTCACGCGATGTTTATTTCAGCACCTCACCGCCACCCATAATGAGCGGCAACCCAGATGAGCCTGTTGAGCCAAATATAAGAACTTTGCTATTCGATGAAGAAGCAAGCGCCGAGCTTGCCTCAATCCCCTTATAGCGCAGATAATTTTCGGTGAGCGAGCTATCAGCGATCGACTGAAAGTCTTTAATTCCAGTAGCCTCAATACGCTTACGCTCTGCCTCCAGGCGCTCGACTACCAAACGATATTCATACGCCTCTGACTTCACAAGTTCCATTGCCTTGTTTTGCAGCGCCATCTCAAGCTCAGAAGGGTAGCTAAACTT
>JBILHV010000046.1:0-9057 GCA_044350305.1 Burkholderiaceae bacterium | reverse complement strand
CCAGACAGATACAACAAACCACCCGCTAAGCGAATTGCGTAGAACGGAAAGGTTGACTTAACGGACTCAACGAAGCTGTAAGTCAAAGAGCCATCGGGCTCTGTTGCACGCCACATCAAGCCTTGCATGACGCCGGCAATCCACATGGAAGCGATATAGAGCACGACACCAATCGTCGCGATCCAGAAATGAACCTCGATCAGCTTTGTGCTGTACATCTTTTCGCGACCCCAGAGACGGGGGATCAGGTAGTACAGCATGCCAAATGTAATCATGGCCACCCAACCCAGTGCACCGGAGTGAACGTGCCCGATTGTCCAGTCGGTGTAATGCGACAGCGCATTGACAGTACGAATCGACATCATCGAACCTTCAAATGTCGACATGCCATAAAACGATAAGGAAACAACCATGAACTTCAAGATCGGATCCGTACGCAACTTATACCAAGCGCCCGACAGCGTCATGATGCCGTTGATCATGCCACCCCAGGAAGGTGCCAACAGGATAAGAGAGAACACCATCCCCAACGATTGCGTCCAATCAGGTAAAGAGGTGTAGAGCAAGTGATGGGGGCCCGCCCACATATAAGTAAACGCTAAGGCCCAAAAGTGCACAATAGAAAGACGATATGAGTAGATGGGACGTTGCGCTTGCTTTGGGATGAAGTAATACATCATCCCAAGAAAGCTGGTGGTCAAGAAGAAACCCACCGCATTGTGACCGTACCACCACTGCACCATGGCATCCTGCACGCCGGCATAGGCCGAGTACGACTTCCACATCGATACGGGGAGTTCAATATTGTTAACGATGTGCAATACCGCAATTGTCAGGATGTATGAACCAAAAAACCAGTTTGCGACATAGATGTGTTTTGCTTTACGTTTTACGATCGTGCCAAAAAATACAATCGCGTAGGCCACCCAAACGAGCGTAATGAGAATATCGATTGGCCACTCAAGCTCGGCATATTCTTTTGAAGTAGTAATGCCCAAAGGCAGCGTAATCGCTGCCCCCACAATAATTAACTGCCAACCCCAGAAGGTAAACGCAGCCAAGGAGCCACAGAATAGACGAGCTTGGCATGTGCGTTGCACGACGTAGTACGACGCGGCAAAGAGAGCGCTCCCACCAAATGCAAAGATCACGGCATTGGTATGCAAAGGCCTCAGACGTCCGTAAGTGAGCCAAGGGATATCGAAATTAAGCTGAGGCCAGAGCAGTTGTGCGGCGATGATCACACCCACCAGCATGCCGACGATGCCCCACACAACGGTCATGATCGCAAACTGTCGAACCACACCATAATTGAAGGTCTCTGCCTTCGTCGCACTCAAGCTAACCATATTCTGCGTTCCTTGAAAAATCTTTCTTCGTCACTGAATCATGCCCAACGGACACAAAAGAAGCTTTGATTTGGATCAAACCTCATCGGGATAAGTGTCCCCCAGGCGTCGAAGTTGAATCGTTGTCGCGCAAAATCGACAAACTTGCGGTATCGGGGTCATCGTATTGGCCAGAAAAAACTGCCCACCACAACACACCGCCTATCAAGGCAACCACACACAACGACAAAGGCAGGAGTAAGTACAGAATTTCCATGTTCTTTTCTCGCGCCCTATGCCGTGGCTTGCGAAGAAGACGGTGCGCCTCGCCGTGCATGGATAAATCGCTGCGGGTGGCGAAAGAGGCGCCAAGCGTTAAAAATGACAGCCAGCGAGGACACGAACATTAATAGCGCCGCTAACCACGGCGTGACCAAGCCAGCCGCCGCCAAGGGCATCGTCAACACATGCCATCCCAGCGACCCGAAGAGGTTTTGTTTTGCAATCGTCCGAGTGCGAGCAAAGAGTGTTTCCCGCTCTGTCTGCGACATGTCGGGATCGGCCGCCAAGCTCGCGTGCGTGGCGGCCAGGGAAATTGGTATGGCGAGCGACAAGGCGCACGGGCAACTCATCACGAGCAATGCAACGAATACCTCTAACGCATGCTCAGGGTGTGTCGCCCACCACACTGCAGCAATCAACAACGCAACACCCATTTGTGCCAGTACAAACACAGTCGCTACACGATCAGACTGAGCCCGCAGGGGCTCGCTCAGTTCGGCTAAGGCCCGACCTAACACACCGGCATCGAGCGACTGCCTAGCGCGCTGTTCAACATAGCGGGCCGTCAAGAGAAACGCCACAAACATCGTGACCGAATCAAAATACACCTCGCCTTCACCGCGCACAGTGGCGACTGCACTGGGAATAAACGCGGCGACGATACTGATCGAAACGGGCACATCCATCGTCACGCGATGATGCTGAATTGCGTGATACAGCCCGCGCCATATCGGCCAGGCGGAATAAAGCACCACAGGGATGGCGAGGGTCAAACTGGCCCAGTTCATCAACAGGATTGCCCAATCCAGCACCTCAATACTGTCGTTGGGCCCGGCGTCGATACGTAGATAGCCAGGCAAAGCGAACATCATCACCTGCATCATGGCGAGCCACGCCAGGCCCAACCGGACCAAATCTCGTCTGCGGGCGATCAATTCGGCAGCCGTTAAAGGGCGATTGATTGAAAAAATGGATCTCGGCATGGTGTAGCCATCGTAGGGCTATTGATCAACACACGCCTTGATATAGATCAAGTGAGTAAAATTGATTTTATTTACCTGACTTTACTCATGATTAAGCCAAGCAATTCGCTTCCGTTAGGGCAAGTGACTGCCTATCCCTCCGCCTATGATCCGGGATTGTTGTTTCCTATTTCCCGACAGATTGGCCGTACCGATTTGAGCCTAGAGGCGGACCGCCTGCCCTTTGTGGGCTGGGACCTATGGAATGCCTATGAAGTCTCTTGGCTGACCCCAACAGGCATGCCTCGCGTAGCCTTGTTGCGCGTCCAAGTCGATGCGTTGAGTCCGAGCATCGTTGAATCCAAATCATTCAAGCTCTACCTGAACAGCATCAATCAGACGCAGTTCGTATCGAGCCAAGCGTTGCTAGATACCTTGAGCAGAGATCTTTGCGCGGTGTGCGACAGCCCAGTCAAGCTGTCCCTGATTGAAAGCGCTGAGTTTGCACAGCAACGCATCACTGAACCCTCAGGAATATGCCTGGACGATCAAGACTTAGTGATCGACCGTTACACACCAGACGAGAGTCTGTTGTGCAACGTGCCATCGTCGGATGTGGTGACGCAGTCGGTTTACTCGCGCCTGCTGAAATCTAACTGCCCGATCACTAACCAGCCAGACTGGGCATGTGTGCAGATCGACTATACCGGGCACCAAATTGACTTAGGCGGCCTCCTGAAATACATCGTCTCATTTCGGGATCACGGTGGCTTTCATGAACACTGTGTAGAAAAAATATTCACCGATATCATGCATCGCTGCAAGGCGAGCAAGTTATCGGTTTATGCGCGTTACACGCGTCGAGGTGGCTTAGACATTAACCCCTGGAGGGCGACTCCAGGTATGGTTGCGCCCGAACAACACCGCAGCGCCCGACAGTAAGGCGGCTAGAGACCGCAAAAAATCCAATTAGTGGGTTTTCTCGCGTATGACGGGCCAGGCGCGCCGCAAGTAATACAGCATTGACCAGACAGTCAATATCGCGGCTATAAAAATTAAGACGGCTCCGATGCGTGCGATCGGGAGTCCCAAGAAATCGCGTTGGTAGAGCAAACACGGGATCGCAATCATCTGCGCAGCCGTTTTAAATTTACCCAGCCAATGCACCGCAACACTTGCGCTCGCACCTAGCTGGGCCATCCACTCGCGCAGCGCGGAGATGGTGATTTCTCGCCCAATGATCACAAGGGCAATCATCACATCAACACGATCAAGATTGAGCAACGCCAAGAGTGCCGCGGAAACCATTAACTTATCCGCGACTGGATCCAAAAACGCACCAAAAGCAGAAGTCTGATTCCAACGCCGGGCTAACCAGCCATCAAACCAATCAGTGAGCGCCGCCACAACAAAAGCGACACACGCCCATGTATCGCGTGCAGGCACACTTAACCAGGACTCAGGCAAATAGAACAACCCCACAATCAGTGGGATCATTGCGATACGCAACCATGTCAGGAAAATAGGAAGATTGAAGGGCATAACGCTATGCTAACCCAACTAGCGCAGGGCGAAGTAGATGCGTTCGGCCAACTCTGGCGAAATCCCTTCCACCGAGCCGAGGTCTTCAATACTGGCATTGGCGACCCCACTAAACCCGCCAAAACGTGCCAACAGCCTTTGGCGCCGCTTCGCGCCAATCCCATCGATGTCCTCTAATCGCGAAACATTGCGAGCTTTTGCGCGTTTGGCTCGCATACCCGTGATCGCAAAGCGATGCGCCTCATCGCGAATCTGGGCGATCAACATGAGTGCAGCCGATGTTTCACCCAAAACGAGTGGATCCCGTTCATCAGCAAACACTAGCGTTTCCAGACCAACCTTGCGATGATCCCCTTTTGCAACACCCACCAACACTTCAATAGACAGACCAAGCTCCACAAACACCTGACGGGCGATTTCAACCTGCCCTTTTCCACCGTCAATCAATACCAAACCGGGCATCACGGCTTCACCATCAGCCACCTTACCAAAACGGCGCGATAGCACTTGACGCATCGCCGCGTAGTCGTCGCCAGGGGTAATGCCAGCGATGTTATATCGCCGATACATCGACGGCTGCATCGCATGGTGGGCGTAAATCACGCACGAGGCCTGCGTGGCCTCCCCCGCCGTATGACTAATATCGAAGCATTCAATATGCAAGGCCTCAAGTGCCATGGGGTCCGTATCCAAATCTAACGCCTCGGCCAACGCCAGCGTGCGTGCGCTGCGTGCACCGGATTCGGAGAGTGCGTTGGCCAAGGCCATTTCGGCATTGCGCAAGGCCTGCTCAAGCCAGGCACGACGCATGCCTTGCGGACGACTGAGAAAGCGGGATTTTGTCGCACGCGATTCCGCAAGTAAATCGATCAATGCTGGGTCAGGCAACACATGGGAACCCACCACTGCAGCCGGCAAAGGATGATCAATATAGTGTTGCGCAATGAACACCTCCAGCACATCGGACAGAGAGTCTCCGTCGGTGTGAGTAGGGAAAAAAGCCCGATCACCCAAGTGCCGACCTCCACGCACCATCGCCAGATTCACACACACGCGTCCGCCTGAAGCAGCAATCGCAATGATGTCGGTATCCCCATGATCCGTGTCTTCCATGGTTTGTTGGTGCAAGACTTTAGCCAGTGCACCCATTTGATCGCGCAGCATCGCCGCTTGCTCAAACTCCAGCGCTGCGGATGCGGCTTGCATGCGCAGCTCAATGTCGCCCATGATCTCTTGGGTTTCGCCCCCTAAGAATCGAGCCGCGCGCTCGGCATCTTGGCTATAGCGCTCAGGGGTAATTTCCTTGACGCATGGCGCCGAACAACGACCAATCTGGTGCAATAAACAAGGCCGCGAACGATTGGCAAAGACGGTGTCTTCACATGTACGCAAACGAAAAACTTTTTGTAGGATTTGGATCGTCTCGCGCACGGCCCAAGCGTTGGGATAGGGACCGAAAAATTGCCCCTTCTTTTGCGTCGAGCCCCGGTAGTACGCAACACGGGGAGAGGCATGTCCTGAGAGCATTAAGTACGGGTAGGACTTGTCGTCGCGAAATAAAATGTTGTAACGTGGACGCAGTGTCTTGATCAGATTGTTTTCAAGAATCAAGGCCTCGGCCTCTGAACGCGTGACGGTCACTTCAATGCGCACAACGCGCGCCACCATATGACCGATACGGGGGCTCGATGGTGTCTTCTGAAAATACGACGCAACCCGTTTTTTGAGGTCGCGAGCCTTCCCTACATAAAGCACCTCGTCCGATGCATCGATGTGGCGATACACGCCGGGCAGATGCGGCAGTTTCGCCAAATAGGCCTTGATATCGAACGCGCTGGGCTCAGCTTCGCTCATTGAGCATACGTACTGAAGCAAGCGCCTGCTGATAGGCGGGCAGACGCTGCAGTGCCTTCCAGTCGGGCGCAACGGACGCTGACATCAAGTGTTGAATGCGCGCAACAGAAAGCGCTTTTGATTTCCAACGCAATCGACCGAGCAACTCATCGGCCAGATCGGGACGATTACACACTAACGCCATATCGCATCCGGCCTGCAAAGCTGCCTCGGCGCGCGCAAGAATATCGCCCGCGACAGCGGCCCCTTCCATGGTGAGATCATCGGAAAAGACCACGCCATCGTATTTCAGTTTGGTGCGCAAAATTTCTTGAATCCATTTCGCAGAAAACCCCGCCGGCTTGGAATCTACCTTGGTGTAAATCACGTGCGCTGGCATCACCGAGGTAATCACTTGATCACCCAGCCAATCGTAGGGTGCTGCGTCCTCAGCCATAATCTGCTTAAGCGAACGGTGATCGAGCGGGATTTCATGGTGCGAATCTGCGGTGACCGCACCATGCCCTGGGAAGTGCTTACCGCAGGACGACATTCCCGCAAACGACAAACCTTGTGCGAGCGCCCTCGCCAGCATGGCCACGACACGTGGATCACGGTGAAACGAACGATCGCCGATCACATTACTTTCGCCGTAGTCCAGATCAAGTACTGGGGTGAAACTTAAGTCGACTCCGCAAGCGCGTAACTCCGAAGCCAGCACATAGCCCACATCAGTTGCGCGACGCATCGCAACGAGAGGCTGAGTCATCCAGAGTTCACCCAGCTTACGCATCGCTGGAAGCGTCGTGAAACCGTCCGACCGAAAGCGCTGCACTCGCCCACCCTCATGATCGACCGCGATCAGCAAGGCTGGGCTGCGCAAAGCATGAATACTGCGCGTCAAAGCCGTGAGCTGAGCACGATCTTTATAGTTACGGGCAAAAAGGATCACGCCCCCGACCAAGGGGTTCTGTAAGCGCTTTTTCTCGGCTGCCGTCAGCACGTAGCCGTGGACATCGACCATAAGAGGGCCAAGACTCGTCGTTTGTGCACGTTGGATCGGTGTAGGGGTCATCAAAAAATTAGCCTTTTAAAAAAATTAATCTTAAAGGGAAGTTAAAGAAGTGTCAGGATTGCCGCGTGATTCAACGACCACGTAGGCTGCGCCATATTCAGACTCATCGGTCAACGACACGTGAGCGACACCAAAACGCTCAGCGTACCAACTCGCCAAGGGTTCAGCCAAGACAACAATCGGCCGTCCGCCTGCCGCATTAAGCGTCTGCATCCGTGTCCACCACATCGGGCTACGCATCCCCAAACCGACTGCCTTGGAAAACGCCTCTTTGGCCGCGAAACGCGTGGCCAAATAACGCACGCCACGCAAGCGATCACGCGCGGTGCGTGCCTTAAAAATACGTAACTCGTCTACGCCTAAAATTTTTTCGGGAAAACGCTCAGGATGGCGAGACCATGCCTGCTCGATACGCGACATCTTGATCAAATCCGTACCAATCCCGGCAATCGCAGACACGAGCGCTCCTGATTAACGCGTAACGGTTGACGTCGCACCGGCGCGCTGCGCCTGAAGATACGCTTGCACCATACGCGCCTTGAAGTTACGTATGGTTGGCTCCCAACCATCGAAAACTGCTTGCGCAACAATCGCGTGACCAATATTGAGCTCTGCAAGTCCTGGTAATGCAGCGATCGCGTCCACGTTTCCGAGATGCAGTCCATGCCCTGCGTTGACACGGACACCAAGCTTGACGGCCACAGCAATCGCCCCTTTCAGGCGAGACAGCTCATGCTCGACGGCCACTGCGTTGTTTGCTTCTGCATACGCACCGGTATGCAGTTCAATGACACTCGCCCCAACATCTACTGCCGCCTGAATTTGAACAGGATCAGGATCAATAAAAAGCGAAACTCGAATACCATGAGACTGCAATTGATCAACCGCCGCTTTGACGGCGCCATACCCCGCTACTACATCGAGGCCACCCTCGGTGGTGAGCTCGGTTCGTTTCTCGGGGACAAGACACACGTCTTGTGGCAGGACTTTACAAGCGATCGCCAACATCTCCGAGGTAATCGCACATTCAAGATTCATTCGGGTGCGCAACAAAGGCCTTAACGCAAACACATCCGCATCTTGAATATGGCGGCGGTCTTCGCGCAAATGCAAGGTAATCAGATCGGCACCCGCATCCTCGGCTCGCAGGGCGGCCGCAATCGGGTCAGGATAGGTGGTGTGTCTTTGCTGACGCAAGGTCGCGACGTGATCAATATTGACGCCTAGATCAATCATGGTTTCTTATGTTCCTTACACTGCGGCCGCCCAAATGGGCTCGACCAGTTATCTTGTTTGCAGATTATCACGCTCAGCGCTACTTCAGCACTTGGCTCGCACTCTTGACGAGCGCGTCGGACAACACAACACCCTGGCGTTGTGCTGCCTGAGCATTTAAGTAAACAGGCGGCTTGAGCATGACCTCGATCGGGATCGTGCCAGGTTTGACACCGCGCAACACCCGCAGTGCCAATCGACCGGCTGCTAGACCCAGGTCTCGTCCTGTAATGTCTACTGCTGCGACCGCACCTTCCTGAACTTGGGCCACGTCCGAGGCGAGTATGGGTATACGCGTCTGGTTCGCAGTGGCCACCAGCTGCGCATACGCCTTGAGCACCGTGCTATCCCCGAGCGTATAAATCAGGTCGACCTTACCCACCATGCTACGTGCAGCCGAGGCGACTTCCACCGACCGATTCGCCGTCGCTTCGACCATCACTAAACCTGCTTCACCCAGAAGGGTTTGAAACTCTCGCACCTGAGCGACAGAAGCCGCATCCGTCGCGTTGTAGATGACACCCACTCGTTTTGCCGCAGGAACAATTTGCCGAATCAGTGGCACACGCCGGCTAAGCGTCAGCGCGTCTGATACCCCTGTGATGTTCGTACCAGACGCCCCCCACCCCGAGACCAAACCCGCTTCAACGGGATCCGTCACCCCAACAAAAATGATCGGCATCGTTGTAGTGTGTGCGGCAGCAGCCTGCGCGCTGGGCTGCGATAGGGCAAGAATGACATCAGGCTTGCCGCGTATCAG
>JBILHV010000319.1:0-2954 GCA_044350305.1 Burkholderiaceae bacterium | reverse complement strand
GATGCTACCGTGGCCGCGATGGGTCATATCGATCTCGTGATCTTAGGTGCTGCGCGTTACGATCCCACAACTAGCTGGGAGCTCAATATTGAGCAGGTTGAAAAAAGCTTCGAACTAAACGTCGTCAGTGTGTACCGAGCATTGGCTTGTCTAGTCCCTTACTTTATCGCGCGTCAGTCCGGCGGTGTCGCATGCATCGCGAGTATCTCCGCATACACCGGGTTGCCACGGGCGTTGATTTATGGTTCGACGAAAGCCGCCTTAAATAATTTGGTGGAGACGCTCTATTTTGAGCTCGCCCCCAAGGGCTTGAACGTTTACTTGATTAATCCGGGCTTCGTTGAAACGCCCATGACGGCTGCAAATGATTTCCGCATGCCAAGCTTGATCTCTGCGCAGCGTGCGGCAGCACATATTGTGTCTGGACTTGAGCGTGGACAGTTTGAGATAAACTTCCCGAAGGGCTTTGCGTGCGCCTTGCGTTTAGTGAGTCGACTCCCTTATCGTTTGCGTTTTCCTTTACTGCACAAAATGACGGGGTTGTGATGTCTGATTCTATGCCTGATCAAACTGAGCGGTTTCAATTGATTGCTCGATGGTTCGAGCAGTTAACGTCTGAGTCACTCAACGAAATCGAATCCTTGTATGCAAGTCGTACCAGATTTGTCGATCCTTTTAATGATCTGCAAGGGGTTGCGTTAGTCAGACAAGTATTCGAACACATGTTTAAGACGCTCGATCAGCCAAGGTTTGTTGTGACACGGATGGCTTCAACAGGTCCGATCGGCTTTATGACCTGGACATTTTATTTTACTTGCCGAGGTCGTGATCAGATCATTGAGGGCTGCACTCAGTTCGAACTCGACGCGGATGGGTTGATTGTGTTGCATCAAGATCACTGGGATGCAGCCGCGCAAGTATATGAACAGATCCCACTTTTAGGCAGTGTACTGAGAGTGCTGCGTCGCAAGCTATCTCTCCCAGGGACTCGTTAGGCGCTGCAATACAAAGCAAAGCCTTGCCCCTCTTTCTTTAGACAAAAAAAATGCCCCCGAAGGGGCAGTAAAGCCGTTTGAGCGCAGCAGTCTCACACGGCGGGGAAATACTTGTCTGCGTATTAGGCGCGCAGTGTTGGGTAACGCACGTGGTCCACGAGGTCTTGGATATCCTTGCGGGGAGCGGGTGTGAGCAAGCTCACACCAATAATCAGCGCAAAGCCAAGTGGCACACCGAACACGCCTGCAGAAATCGGCAAGATGCCATACCAGAGCTCGATTGGCGAAGTCACACCGAACACGCCGCGCAGCCAAGGTTGAGTCGTCACCATGTAATAGAAGGTGATGCCCAGGCCACCGATCATTCCGGCAACCGCGCCCCACTGGTTCGCCCGCTTCCAGAAAATACCTAGCGTCAAGGCGGGGAAGAACGCAGCGGCTGCAAAAGAGAACGCCGCTGAGACCAAGAACAAGATATCAGCAGGTTTTTGTGCAGCAACATACGCCGCAGCCAGTGCAACCACAAGCAGCAAGACCTTGGAGATCATGACACGACGCGCGGTGGGCGCGTTAGGATTGATCATTTTGTAGTACAGGTCATGTGAGAGTGCGTTGGCAATGGTCAGAAGCAGACCATCTGCAGTTGACAGTGCTGCAGCCAAACCGCCAGCCGCAACCATGCCCGAAATCACGTACGGCAGACCGCCGATTTCAGGTGTTGCCAACACGATGATGTCGCCACCAATCCGCATCTCAGCAAGCTGCAAGATGCCGTCTTTGTTGATATCAACCACAGACAGCAAACCAGGATCTACGGTACTCCACTGCGAAATCCAGGCGGGTAGTTTGTCAAATGGCGTGCCGACGAGAACGTGGAACACCTCGTACTTGACAAGAACTGCCAGCGCTGGCGCCGTGAAGTACAGCAAGAAGATGAAGAATAGCGACCAAGTCACTGATTCACGCGCTTGCTTGACCGAGGGGGTCGTGTAATAGCGCATCAGAATGTGCGGTAAGGCAGCGGTACCGACCATCAAACAAAAAATCAGCGCTAGGAAGTTACGACGTGAGGTGTCATACGCAACTTGTGCTTTTGCATCTCCATTGGGATCACCTGCGAACTGCGTCGCATGCCGTGGCATACCCGCGAGCGGAGCTGTTCGGGCGTTGTTGGCATTGCGATCTGCGGTGTACTGAGCGCGCGCGGCGGCTTCTGTTGCGGGTAGGGCAGAGACGGCGCGTGTTGCAGCGTCAATCGCAGCCTTAGAACCATTTGCTGCCTTCAGGTCAGCCAAAGTTTTTTCCGCAGCAGCCTTGTCAGCAGCCATGGCAGCCGGCACATTCTTGAGCTTTGCGTCGGCAGCATCGGCGCGTTGTTTAAAGATCGCTCGGACTTCAAGCTCTTTGGGATCTTTAATCAACAGTGCTTCTTTTGCCGTGACTTTCTCAAGCTGGTAGCCATAGATTGCTTGTGGGATCGGCACGCCAGTTTGCTTAACCGACAGCCAAATCACAGGAATCAAGTAGGCAATGATCAGAATGATGTATTGCGCGACTTGGGTCCATGTCACGGCACGCATGCCGCCCAAAAATGAGCAAACCAAGATGCCACCGAGGCCAAGGAAGATGCCGAGCTCAAACGGCACACCCGACAGACGCGTTGTGATCAGTCCGACGCCGTAAATCTGCGCAACCACGTACGTGAAAGAGCAAAGAATGGCAGCAATGATACCCAGCAGGCGGGGTAAGTTGCCGTCATAGCGTGCGCCCAGAAAGTCAGGGATGGTGAACTGACCGAACTTGCGAAGATATGGAGCAAGGAACAGCGCAACTAAACAGTAGCCGCCTGTCCAACCCATGATAAACGCGAGGCCAGAATAGCCCGTGAGATACAGCGTACCGGCCATACCGATAAACGAAGCGGCTGACATCCAGTCAGCGCCAGTGGCCATGCCGTTA
>JBILHV010000318.1:0-2971 GCA_044350305.1 Burkholderiaceae bacterium | reverse complement strand
GGCCCTCAGCGCGTTGGCGTGCCGATCATTGACCTGACCACAGGCATGTATGCCAGCATCGCAATCTGCGCTGCGATTGCGAACCGTGCGGTGACTGGAAAAGGGCAATGGATTGACGTATCGCTGTTGGATTCATGCGTGGCATTCCTATCAAATCAGGCGATGAACTATTTCGCGACGGGCGAATCGCCTAAGGCCATTGGTAACGCGCATCCCAATATCGTGCCGTATCAAACATTCAAAACGTCTGATGGTGCTTTGATTTTGGCGTGTGGTAATGACAACTTATTTAATAAGTTTTGCGAAGTCGCTGACTGTATGCACTTAGCGAAGGATCCGCTGTATTCGACGAACGGTGCCCGGGTTAAAAATCGCGAAGCGATTACGGCGCTTTTAAATGACATATTTTTGAAACGTACAACGCGGGAGTGGGTCAAGCTTCTTGATCAAGCCGGTGTGGCGAATGGACCGATCAACACTGTTGCTCAGGTGTTTGAAGAGCCGCAGGTGTTAGCGCGTGGCATGAAGATTGAGTTGCCCCACGCCGTGGCAGGAAAAGTTTCGTTAGTGGGTAGCCCAATGAAGTTTTCTGAGACGCCTATCGTGCACGAGGTTCCGCCTCCTGCGTTAGGGCAACACACAGATGAGATTCTGACTAAGGTTCTAAAGAAGACAACCGAACAGGTTGCCGCCCTTAAAGCGCAAGGCATCGTATAAAAACAAGGTTGGGGAGATAACAATGTACGACTTGATTATTCGGCACGCACAGGTATTTGATGGCCTGGGCAATCCAGGGCGCATCGCAGACGTTGCCGTCAAAGATGGGGTGGTCGCTAAGGTCGGACGCGTTGACGGATCAGCCACTCAGGTTGTTGACGCAAAGGGCCTGGCGTTGATGCCGGGTATCGTAGACCTGCACACCCATTTCGATGCGCAGGTGACGTGGGATCCTACATTGTCTCCCTCTCCCGGGCTTGGCGTCACGACGGTCGTGATGGGTAACTGCGGTTTTGGTATTACACCCTGTCCAGCAGAGCATCGTGAAACCATGATGAAGAATTTGTCTGTGGTCGAGGGCATGGATCTCAATGCCTTGATGAATGGCATTAACTGGAACTTCGAATCTTTTAAAGAGTACATGGATCAGTTAAGGGAAACGAAGCCTTATCTGAATACAGCTCTTTTTGTGGGGCACTCGGTCGTGCGTACTGCAGTGATGGGTGAGGCGGGGTCTGAGGATGCAACGCCCACCACAGAGCAGCTCGAAGCAATGTGCCAACTGGTACGCGAGGCAATGCGTGACGGGGCGATTGGCTTTGCCTCCTCGTTCTCGCCAAACCACAGCGGCTATGGTGGTCGCCCGATGCCGTCGACGATTGCGTCTGAAGAAGAGCTGCTGGCCTTAACCGGAGTCATGCGGGAGTTTGATCGTGGTGTTTTTATGATGGCTACCGGCGCGCGTGCGACGCCTGAGGTCATGGAGAAGGTTGCCTCAAACAGCGGCAGACCGGCTTTCATCTCAACGGTGTTGTCAATGTATAACCCTGCGACACCTGATCTCGCCTTAACCTATTACGAAAAAACAGCACAGGCACGCGCGCGCGGCAATGAGGTCTACATCCTCACCAGTTGTCAGCCCCTGTCTTTTGACTTCACACTGGAAGAACCCTATCCACTTTTTAGTCACTCGGCGTTTGATGCGGTCAAGAACAAACCCCATGAGGAGATCTTGCGTGCCTATCGCGACTCAGCCTTTCGCGATACTTTTCGCAATGATCTAAAGAATCTCAAGCCTGGAATTTTGTTTTTGGGTGACTGGCAATACCTCGAAGTCGGCGAGGTGTCCAAGCCAGAGCACAAAGAACTTGAGGGCCTCAGCTTCAAAGAGCTCGGGCGTCGCTGGGGCGTGGATCCACTTGATGCCTTCTTTGATCTCGCGATTAAAGAAGATCTACAAAACCATGTGATCGGTAAGTTCTTCAATCATATTGATGAGGGCGTAGCACCTCTGCTCAAGCATTCCTCCTCAGTCGTGACCTTGTCAGATGCTGGTGCCCATTTGATCTATATGTGTGATGCGGCTTTTGGATTGCACTTTTTGGCGCACTGGGTCCGGGAGACTGGACACTTTACGCTGGAAGAGGGCGTTCGGCGCTTGACGAGCCAGCCAGCAGACCGCTTCAAGATCCCAAATCGTGGGCGCTTGCTTGAGGGCTCGCCTGCCGATCTCTTGCTGTTTGATCCCGCGACGGTTGGGATGTCCAAGCTAGAGACTGCGCATGATCTGCCGGGTGGTGCGGCGCGCAAGCTTCGTTCCGCGCACGGCATACATGGCGTTTGGGTCAATGGCTGCTTGGTGCACGATGGTAAAAATTACGTGGAGTTGGCAGAGGGCCCTGGTCACGTAATTGACTCGTTTGCCGCTTAAGTTGAATAAGGCCTAAGGATGTTGCTTCAAGCGCTTCAAGAAGGTGTGTTGTTTCTCACGATCGATCGACCAGGGCATGCCAACGCCTTGAGTCGGGGGGTATTTGATACCTTGCACGCAGCGTTTTTGCGTGCGCGTGACGATGTGCAGGTCAAAGTCGTGGTGTTGGGATCTTCCGGAACGAAGGTATTCTCTGCTGGCGCAGATCTCAAAGAGCTCGCTAGTCAAGACAGTGCCGCTGAATCGACGCTTTCCTTTCATGCGCTGTTGACGCGCGCCCTGCTTGATATTTTGGATTGCCCCAAGCCTGTCATCGCACGGCTTCAAGGACCTGCAGTCGGTGGCGGCCTGATGTTGGCCGCAGTGTGTGATGAAATTATTGCGGTAGATTCTGCTTGGGTGTCATTGCCTGAAATTAAAATCGGCATGCCCACGCCCATCGGTGCGGCGGTGCTTGCACCGCGCGCCTCCCGCAGCGTGTTGCAGCGCCTTGTGCAACGGGGTGAGCGCTTAACGGCCCAGCAATGCTTGGCATTGGGTGTG
>JBILHV010000044.1:0-9131 GCA_044350305.1 Burkholderiaceae bacterium | reverse complement strand
CCTCACGTGTGAGGAAAACTGGGCGCGTTATTTTCAAATCGCTCCAGGAGCCAATCCGGGTGACGCCAAGCATGTAACTTCGCTTAAACGCTACGGTGTGGCTTCAGCTCCTTTGGATCCAAAGGCTCCTAGGGCCTCTAGCCAAGGTTGGCATACAGTGTCGAATACCGATAATCGCTTTTCGCGATGGAATCTTGCCGTCTTGGCCGCTGAGCCAACCGGCGATTTCCGTAACGAAGCGTATACCTTTGGCTACAACGTAGAAATCGATCCGCTCAATCCGGGCTCCACGTCGGTCAAGCGCGTCACCATGGGGCGTTTCGCGCATGAGGCCGCTGTGTGCAGCATTCCCGTTGCAGGTAAGTCATTGGCTTTCTATATGGGTTGCGATTCTGTCAACGAATATATTTACAAGTTTGTGAGCAAGGAACTTTGGGATCCGAAGGATGTCGGCGGAGGCTTGGCCGCTGGCGACAAATATTTGAATGAAGGTACTTTGTATGTCGCGCGATTTGATGCCGATGGTACCGGGCGCTGGTTGGAACTGTCTTTTAACAATCCAGCGATAGCAAATTTCGCATCCTATCGTTTCGCTAATCAGGCGGACGTGTGGGTCAACGCGCGATTGGCGGCCGATGCGGTGGGTGCGACGCCGATGGATCGCCCAGAATGGGGCGCTGTGAATCATGTCAACGGCGAAATATATTTTGCTTTGACAAATAACAATGCCACACATCGCACACCCGCGAAAGTCAATGCTGCCAATCCTCGCAGCTATGCAGATGTGGATGGACGTAAGTCAATGGGTAACCCCAACGGTCACATCATTCGTTTTCGTGAAGAGAGTGGGCTGTCGACTGCTGCGAGCTTCGCCTGGGATATCTTCTTGTTCGGTGCTGAAGAGGACGCTGGTTCGGCAAACTTGTCTGGATTAACGGCCGCGAATGACTTTTCATCACCTGATGGCTTGTGGTTTAGCAAGGCGACTGGAATTTGCTGGATTCAAACCGACGACGGTGCGATGACCGACGAGACCAATTGCATGATGCTTGCTGCGATTCCTGGCAAAGTAGGCGATGGCGCTAAGCGTACGGTCGAAAATAAGCTCACAGTGGCTGGGACTGAACAAAGCGGCACTCAGGAGACCTTTATCGGCGCGACCCTCGGCGAAGGCCGCTTGAAGAGATTCTTGGTTGCACCGAAGGGGTCAGAGGTCACCGGCGTGGCTGAAACGCCCGACGGTAAGACTATGTTTGTGAATATTCAGCATCCAGGTGAAAAAACGCCTGCACTCGGGGCAGGGGATGCGTTTAAACTGGAAAGTAGCTGGCCCGGTAATATTGGCTACGGAAAACCAGGTCGTCCACGATCCGCTACGATCGTCATTACACGCGATGACGGTGGTTTAATCGGACTGTAAGGACGCTGAAAACTGGTCGCTTCGTAATCAAAATGAAATATTTGATGGGTAACTTAGCGACCAGTGACAGAAGTTATGCTTTTTAGTTTAGGGGTCACGACGACCCATTGGAACCGACATGCCTGATAAACACATCTCGTCTCAGTTCGATTTGGAGTTGAATGCTCTTTGCAGCAACTTGCTAGAGATGGGCGGACTCGTCGAATCGCAAACGCAAGAGGCGATGGCTGCGTTCACCGAGATGGATCTCGCGCGTTGCGAGGCGGTGATTGCGCGCGAAAAATTAGTGAACGCCAAAGAGATTGAAATCGATTCGGCCTGCACGGAGATTATTGCCAAGCGACAGCCCACAGCACGAGATCTAAGACTCGTCATGGCCATTATTAAAGCCAATACCAACCTAGAGCGTGCGGGCGATGAGGCACAGAAGGTTGCTAAGCGTACGCGACGGATTATTCGTAAAGGCGTTGAAAACAACATCAACGTCGCGGAAATTATCATTTCTGGACAAATGGCTCTGAAGCAACTGCGTCAAAGCCTGGACGCCTTTGCCAGACAAGACGCCGCGGCTGCCGCTGTGATTGTGTTAGATGACAAACAGATTGATGAAGAGTTTCGCGCCTTTGTGCGTAAGCTGACCTCTTATCTGGCTGAGGACCCGCATACCATCGCGACAGGTTTGGATATCCTCACGATTGCCAAGTCGATCGAACGAATTGGCGATCATGCCAAGAATATTGCAGAGTTTGTTATTTATGTTGTGGGTGGTGATGACCTAAGACACACACCCAAGAGCGAGTTAATGCAGCGCGTGACGGAATAAAGGTCGGTCTATGAGCCAACGTATTCTGATTGTTGAAGATGAGCCTTCGATCTCTGAGCTGATCGCGATCAATTTGCTTCATGGCGATTATGTCGTTGATCGCGCTTTTCAGGCCGATGAAGCCACACAGCTCATGCGCCAGACCATGCCCGACCTAATCATTCTAGATTGGATGTTGCCGGGCAAGTCGGGGGTTCAGTTTGCGAAAGAGCTGCGCGGCAATGAAGCGACGGCCATGATTCCAATTTTGATGCTCACTGCAAAGAGCGAAGAGGCCGACAAAGTGTTGGGGCTGGATTCGGGCGCAGACGACTACATGACCAAGCCTTTTTCAACCAAGGAACTGATGGCGCGTGTGAAGGCGCTGTTACGCCGTCATAGCCGCGCGCCCTCGCAAGATGAGTTGATGGTGCTCGGCGCGATGCGGCTTGATCCTGTGACGCATCGTGTCACAGCCGAATGGCCGAACGCAACGCGTCGCGAAATCGTTGTCGGACCCACCGAATTTCGTCTGTTACAGTTTCTGATGAGCGCACCCGAGCGGGTGCATTCTCGGACCCAATTGCTGGATCAAGTTTGGGGCAACGAAGTCTTTATCGAAGAGCGGACCGTCGATGTGCATATTCGCAGACTCAGAGTTGCGTTGGCTGTCGCGAAATGTGATGCCTACATTGAAACTGTTCGAGGAGTCGGTTATCGTGCAACGAGGACACCGAGCCCAACCGCGGACGGTGATCGGTCTTAGCCAGAATCGCTCGGAGCGTTGTGTGTAATGTCAGCAGCTACAGGGCGTTTTATCCTTATTCTCTGTGCCTCCCTCGCGCTTGCGCTCTTGGGTGGACATTTCTTGGGGGAGTGGGGAGCATATCTGCTAGGTAGCATTCCGCTAATTTTTCCCTTGGCATACTCCTACTACAACCTGCAGCGCTTGCAGGACAATCCTGCGACGACCGATGAGCAGTCTCTGCCTGCCTTAGGGCTTTGGGGTGAGGTGTTTACACAGCGCCATCGCGTGCTCAAAGAGATGCGGAATCGTATCCAGGCCATCGAACAACAACACGATCGTTTTATTCAAGGCTTTCAGGCGTCACCCAACGGCGTCATCATGCTAGATGCGCAGAATCAGGTTGAGTGGTGTAACTCCAGCGCTGAAAGATTTTTTGGTCTGAATTTTGAAAAGGATGCGAAGCAGAGCATCACACATCTCGTTCGTCATCCAGAGTTTGTGGGGTACTTGAGCGAGGCAGAGTTTGATAACCCTGTTGTGATTGAACGGATGGGGGTGGCGGCTAACTTAACTGTGGTCGTACAGGTATTCCCTTTTGCAGAGGATCAGTCCTTGCTGTTGGCACAAGACATTACAGATTTGCAGCGCACAGAGGCGATGCGTCGAGATTTTGTCGCCAATGTGTCGCATGAGATTCGTACCCCGCTAACTGTGTTGATCGGTTTTCTAGAGACTATGCAATCGATCGAACTGGCACCGGATCAGCAACATCGATATCTGGATTTGATGATGACGCAATCGCGGCGGATGAAAAATCTTGTCGAAGATTTATTGACGCTTGCAAAGCTTGAAGCAAACTCCAAAGTGGCGGCGTGTACTCCGTTTAATGTGGTGGCGGAAATGGGAGCCTTGCGCTCGGACGCCGAGGCGCTATCGAAGGGGCGGCATCAGATTGAATTTGCGGTTGACACCACTCATAAGTTGATGGGTGAACAGCGTGAACTGCAATCCGCATTTAGCAATCTTATTTCGAATGCAATTCGGTATACACCCGAGACGGGGGCGATCTCCGTTAAGTGGTCGGTTGGCAACGATGGATACGGTGAGTTTTCGGTTACCGATACGGGACCAGGGATTGACTCAGCACATCTGGCACGACTGACGGAGCGCTTTTATCGCGTCGATGGGAGCCGTTCACGTGACACAGGTGGCACGGGTCTTGGTCTGGCAATCGTCAAGCATATTGCCACGAGACATCACGCGCAGTTACACATTACAAGCACCTTGGGCAAAGGCAGTACGTTCACCTTACGCTTTTCGCCGGAGCGCCTAGACGTTGTTCCCACGCAGGTGCGCGTATCGTCCGTCTGAGGGCGGACATCTCTAGCGTGCTTGAGCAGAACTATCCTAGTCTTTGACCTGTGCTGAGCAGGCGCGAATCAAAAAAACTGAAGCCCCGTAGTTGATGGACTCGTTTAGCGCCCGCCAACAAGCAAAGGTCAAGGCACGATTCCAATGCAATCACGCCAATATAGGCGCCACCAAAGCTCAGGATGCTTGTGATGGTTGGGACACTAAAGCCTTGGCCGTAGATAGTCCAAAAAATCACCCAGGCCACAACCCCGCCTTGGAAGGTCGCCGACAACTTGAGTACTTGCTGGGAGGAGAGGTCCACATAAGCCGTGCGTGGTGAAATAACGCGACGCGCGACATAATTCAGAGCGAATAATGGGAGCAGTAGGCTAGTGAGATTCATCCCGAACTGGGGTAAGTCGGTCGGTGCAAAAAGCAGTCCTTGAATAAGCAGTCCAAGCGTCAAGCCGATTGCGGTCGGTCCCGCACCGAACAATAAAAATAAGCTGCTCCCCATGATGAGATGTACCTCTGATATGCCAACAGGGTGATGCCACAACACTTCGAAGAAACAAAACACAAGAAAGGTCGCGATCACGCTTCGCTGAACCAAGACTGCCGTGCCTGAGGACTTGCGCGTCTCGAGACAGGCCTTGATCGTCAAGCCGCACGCGATCGCGGATGTGGCAACGCTAAGTATTATCTTTGCGCCATCGACTACGCCGGGTTCAATATGCATGGAGATCAGCCTCAGTTCAATATGATTAGGGGAGAATACAGCGAAAATATCGCGGATACAGTGGAGAGTCAACCCTGATTTGTGGTGGATCGCCCTTTGCGTACTCCCCTGAGAGGTGATTCTGGTTTAATCTTTGGGATAAACCTTAGTCAGGCATCCCGCTGAGCACGCCTCAGATGATCCTGTCGACCTTCTTTTGAGACTCACCGCAGTGACAACAGGCTTTACATTCGTTCGGCGTCTGCACACTGGCAAATGGCTTTTGCGGACATTTGTGTTCTTGATTTACGCAATCATGTTGTGTCCCTTGATCTTTGTGATCTGGCTAAGCTTTTTCAAGGATTCCATTCTCTATTTCCCACCTTCTGGGTACACCTTGGCCTGGTACAAGAATGCTTGGGATAACCAGACTTTTGTAAACGGGTTCGTGTTCAGCCTCCAGTTAGCGATTGTTTCGGCACTGGTTGGTGTTTCACTGGGTGTTTTGGCGGCTCTCGGGTTGATTCGATATCGCTTTAGGGGCGCTAAATATGCAAATACCCTGTTGTTGTCGCCCTTGTTGATGCCTGGAATTGTTGCTGGAATCGCGATTTATTTGTTTTATTTAAGGACGGAAAACTTTTTAGATCGCGATATCGTAGGCACTCTGGGTGGGCTGGTACTCGCACATATTTGCCTGACTATTCCCTGGACCGTTCGGCTTGTTTCCGCAAGCATGCACGGGTTGGATTCTTCCATTGAAGAGGCGGCCCGCAATCTGGGTGCGAATGGGCGAGTTGCTTTCTGGCGCATCACTTTGCCCATGCTCCGTCCGGCGATCGTGGCTGCAGCGTTGTTTAGCTTTATCGTTTCGTTCGAAAATCTCGAGGTCTCGATTTCGCTTGTCGGACCTGGGAGCACCACTCTACCTATTGCGATCATGCAATACCTTGAGTTCAACCTCGATCCGACGATCGCAGCGGTATCGTCGGTTCAAATCCTTTTGCTCGGTATCATCATGTTGGTGACTGACCGTTTCGTCAAACTCAGTCAGGTGGTCTGATTTTATATGGCTAATGTTTCTCTCATTCACCTAAAAAAACAATTCGGACAATCTGTCGCGGTGTCGGATTTTTCTCTTGAAATCGCTGACGGCGAACTGGTGTCATTCTTAGGGCCGAGCGGCTGCGGAAAGACGACAACGCTGCGCATGATTGCTGGGTTTATTGATCCAACCGCGGGCCGAATTTTGATTGGTGGCGCGGATGTGACTGCCCTGCCGGTTCATCAACGCAATACGGGGATGGTGTTTCAGCGCTACGCGTTATTCCCCCACATGACCGTCGCACAAAACGTATCGTTTGGGCTTGAGATGCGAAAGCTGCCTGCCCATGAGCGCGATCGCCGCATTGATCTGGCGCTTGATATGGTCCGCATGACTGAGTACAAAGATCGGTATCCGCGGCAGCTCTCAGGAGGGCAGCAGCAACGGGTGGCGATTGCCCGCGCCTTGGCGATTGAGCCTAAAGTTTTCCTGCTTGATGAGCCTTTATCGAACTTGGATGCGAAGCTTCGCCTTGAAGTGCGTGAAGAAATCCGCACGTTACAGCAACGCTTAGGATTAACCACCATCTTTGTGACGCATGATCAGGAAGAAGCGCTTGCGATATCTGATCGTATGGCCATCATGCACGACGGAAAGGTGCAACAGGTCGGTCGCCCGGACGCGCTGTACGAAAGACCTGAGAATTTTTTCGTTGCCGAGTTTCTTGGGAAAATGAACTTCTTCTCTGGCGCGTATGCAGGGCCGGGGCAGTTCAAGACTGTGGACGGTTTGCTGCTTAAGGTGGACGGGGTCGCTGAGAACACTAAACAAGTTGGAGTTCGCCCAGAGCGAGTCGAGTTATCGCACGCGAAGGTATACGAGAATAATATTCCCGTCACGGTGCAGTCGTCCGCCTATTTGGGCTCTTTTCTAG
The DNA here is from genome assembly GCA_044350305.1 of Burkholderiaceae bacterium. Lineage (GTDB taxonomy): Bacteria > Pseudomonadota > Gammaproteobacteria > Burkholderiales > Burkholderiaceae_B > Zwartia. The sequence continues at coordinate 2,111 of JBILHV010000044.1, read as the reverse complement.
ACGTGGTCTTGGTGGGACCGGGCCAACGGCGCCTGTCTTGTCAGGTTCCCAATACGGCAACCGGCTCGCCCGCAGATACCTTTGCGACAGGTTTGACGTTCACGATGAATTTCAAGGCGTCAGCTTGTGTCGTGTTTGACGAGGAGGGTGGCGCGTGAGCGTGTCATCCCAAGCAGATAATCGCGCAGCGCGACTGGGCGCCTGTTTGGCTTTTCCATCGTCTTTGGTGGTGTTGTGCATCATCATGGTGCCGATTGTCTTGATGTTTCGCTATAGCTTCAATTTCCATGATCCCGTGCATATTATGCGCGAGGGATTCACCTTGGAGAATTACGTTAAATTTTTTAGCGATTCCTATTACCGGGGCGTGTTCATTGATACCGTTAAAGTTGCGTCAATCTGTACGTTGTTGGCGCTTCTCTTGGGCTTTCCCGTCGCCTATTTTTTAGCAAAAACCCAGAGCAAACATAAAAGTCTGTTGATCATTTTGCTCGTGTTCCCTCTCATGGTGGGCAACGTTGTTCGGGCTGCCGGATGGATGGTTGTGCTTGGAAACGCGGGCGCGGTGAATGCGCTGTTGATTTGGTTGGGAGCGATCGCCGAGCCTATTAAGTTGTTGTATACGCCTCTTGCAGTGGTGATCGGTACGACAGCCGTGGTGCTCCCCTACATGATTTTGACGCTCCAGAGCGTGCTCGAGGGCATTGACTTCGCTGTTGAAGAGGCCGCTCAAAATCTCGGTGCGAATATGTTCACGACTTTTTTGCGCATCGTGTTGCCGATTGCTGCGCCAGGGGTTGCGGCGGGGACGATGTTGGTGTTTATCTTGTGTATGAACGCATACGCGACGCCTGTTTTGCTCGGTGGTAGCGGCATCACAATGATGGCACCTTCGCTTTACGGTCAAATCGCCAAGGCATCCAATTGGACCTTTGGTTCAAGCATGGCACTCATTTTAGTCGTGGCAACGATGTTGATTGCACTGAGTGCAAACTGGCTCATTCATCGGCGTTATGTCAGAACAATGGCGTCCTAGATCTGTATTCAACGAATTTTCGAGGTGTCTATGCAAGAAGCGGTCCTCTTTAAAAATGGAAATTTGCTCGATCCCCTGCAGGATGCCTTGTTAGGGCCACACGACATATTGATTGAGAATGGCTTAATCAAAGAAGTGTCGGACAAGCCTTTAAGCAGCAAATCCGCCAGAGTGATCGATGTCGCGGGGAAGACCGTGATGCCTGGCCTGATTGATTTGCATGTGCATGTGACCGCGACACAACTTAATTTGAGCACGCAGGGCGCGTTGCCTGATGCCTTGGTGATGATGCGTTCAGTGCCGATCATTCAGGGTATGTTGCAGCGCGGCTTCACGACGGTCCGCGACGCAGCGGGCGCGGGCTGGGGACTGAAGTGTGCAATTAATGAAGGAACCATCGATGGGCCGCGCTTATTCATCGCGGGACGTGCCTTGAGCCAAACGGGCGGGCATGGCGACCCCCGTCCGCGGTCGGACCATCTGCGTCCCATGAGCTTTTGCGGATGTTGTTTTCGTGCCGGTGATATCGGACGGGTTGTTGATGGTGTGGATGCGTTACGTGAAGCGGTGCGTCAAGAGTTTCAGATGGGCGCGGACCAGATCAAAATCATGGCGTCAGGAGGCGTGGCCTCACCGACGGATCCGATTGCCTCTTGGGGCTACTCTGACGAGGAAATCGCAGCTGTCGTGCATGAAGCGACGGCGCGACAAACCTACGTCATGGCACATTCCTACACGCCCGAGGCGATCTCGCGTGCAGTTCGTCTGGGGGTGCGCACAATTGAACACGGCAACTTGGTTGACGCAGCCACTGCAAAGTTAATGCACGACCACAAGGCGTACGTCGTGCCCACGCTGATTACGTTTGAAGCCCTTGCCCGGGAAGGCGCGCAATATGGTCTGCCGGCCGATAGCGTAGCAAAAATTGCTGAGGTCCAGACGGCAGGTATTGCTTCGCTCGAGATTTATCGGAATGCGGGCGTCAAAATGGGCTTTGGAAGCGACTTGTTAGGCCCGTCACATCGTTTGCAGAGCGAGGAGTTTCGAATTCGTTCAGAAGTGCTGCCCATCGCAG
>JBILHV010000043.1:0-9145 GCA_044350305.1 Burkholderiaceae bacterium | reverse complement strand
CGGCGCAAACAATGGTGTGTGTGATGTGCTCCGTATCATCGAGTACCGGCACGGCGGCAATATTTATTCCTGCGATATAGGTGTTTCGATCAATACTATAGTGATGTTTACGCGCGAACATCACTTCGTTGTACCAAGCCTCGAAGTCCAACGGCTTATCCCATCGCAGTTTTTGATAGCGACGCTTGAGCTCTGGCAAAGGCTGCGCACCAAATGCTGCAACGAGCCTCCCCGTTGCGCTTAATAGGGCTGGAAAGACGCTCCCGACATCCACATGTAATCGAAACGGCAGGCTTGATCGGGAAAGCGCCACCACCACCATCTGCTCTTGGTCCGTGACATCGACACCGATCGCTGTCACACCCCACTTTGAAGAAAGACGATCAAGCCCCGCTTGAACAGTTGATGGAAATGCACTGGCTTCCCGAGCACTGCGCGCAAGGGTAAGCATGCCCATTCCCAACCGATACCGCTTTGTCTCGCCATCAACAGAAATGAGTCTTTCTACAACTAGGGTGCGCAAGATATGCAGGCACGTGCTTGGAATCAAATCAAGTGCTTGTGCAATCGCGTTGACGCCCATCGGCTCTTTGGCTTTGCCAAGCAAGCGCAATATCGCTATCGCACGAGACACAGCTGGCACGGCCCGCGTACGCACAGCTAGCTTTACTTGTTTTGTCGCAGCGGCAGGCTTTGTCGTTGGTTTAATCATGGCAGTCATCATACGCAATTTATTGTACTAATACAATTAGTATTCTTATTTGACAATAGTAAGATGTGTCGCTACATTGAGCAACACTCGGTGTACCTCCACACATTCGACCAATAATATGACTCGCCTCACTGAATACTCCTCTTACGCTGATGCGCAAACGTTTTTTTCCTCAGAAAAACTATGGGAGCTTTTTGACGGGGACAGGCAGCGGCTCAATATCGCGCACGAATGCGTTGATCGCCACGTCGCATCAAAACAGACCGCCGTCATTGTTGTACGAGCAGACGGCGCAGACGAAGTGATCTCCTATCAGGAGCTTTCGCAACGGTCTTCGCAGGTCGCGCATTTTCTGCAGGCGCGTGGCGTTCAGCCGGGTGACCGAGTCGCCGTGATGCTCGAGCCTTCTCTTGCCTTTTATGCGTCAATCTTTGGCATCATTAAAGCTGGGGCGATCGCTGTCCCTCTGTTCACGCTATTTGGGCCAGATGGCTTGCGGCTCCGCCTCCAAGACTGTTCGCCAGCCTTGCTCATTACCAACTCAGAAAAAATCGACATTGTTGACACCTCGATGCGTTCACACTCCGTATTGGCGGACGCTGCATTTATCGCAAGTCTCGATCAATACCCTACGTCGTTTGCTGCCAATACACTCGCCGAGGACTACGCAATCTTTCAATACACCTCGGGGACGACGCGTGAACTCCCTGAGGCGGTTCGACACAAGCATCGGTCCATCGTGACGCTGATGGTTGCCGCACTATACGGCACAGGACTTCGACCAGGCGATCGCTATATGTGTCCCTCGTCGCCGGCATGGGGTCACGGCCTCTGGCACGGGACACTCGCTCCCATGGCGCTTGGCTTGACGATAGGCGCTTTTGCCGGGAAATTTGATGCCGGCACTCTGCTGCGCGGACTACAAGATCATCAATTCACCAATATTTCAGCCGCTGCGACACACTACCGCATGATGAAGAATTCAGGCGTCGCACAACAGTATCGCTACACGCTGAACAAAATGTCTTTTACGGGCGAACCCATTGATAGTGCAACAGAGGCCTTCATTGAGCAGACCTTTGGTCTGCAGGTCTGCAGCATGTACGGCACTACCGAGATCGGCGTGATCTTGGTTAGCTATCCAGGTGCGCAGGACTTTCCTGTTAAACAGGGTTCACTCGGCAAGGCAATTCCAGGTGCTCAAGTGCAAGTACAAGACGCCCACGGCAAGCCTTGCCCCCCAGGCGTCACCGGCGACCTCATGGTTTGGCGCAAGGGTCAGTGGCTCGCAACAAAAGATCTGGCGCGCACGGATGCCGATGGGTATTTCTATCATGGCGGTCGCGCCGACGATGTCATCATTTCGGCAGGTTGGACAATGAGCGCCGTCGAGATTGAAGACGCGATACTCAAGCACCCCGATGTAAAAGAGGCGGCGGCAATCGGGGTGCCTGATTCACTGCGCGGTCAGGCTGTCAAAGCCTTTGTCGTTTCGTCACGCAAGGGTGACGATCTTTTTGTGAAAGAAATTCAAGATCTCGTGCGTGCCGGTTTAAGTCAACATGAGTATCCGCGGCAGATTGAATTCACCGATGAATTACCTAAGACACCAGCAGGAAAGGTACATCGCAAGAAACTGCGAGAGGCCCATGCAGCGCAGACCGCCCTCACCGCTGCGCTCTAGATCCTCTCATTACTTTACCTAATTGTCTATTTTTTGAATCTGGAGATACACATGTCATCAACGTCAGTCGGACAAAGAAATTTTCCGAAGATCACTCAGGAAGGTCTGGATGATCTGCGACGACGCATCGGCGTCAAAATCGGTGCGACGGCCGAACCTTGGTGCTACGAGGCCACTCGGGACAATATTCGACACTATGCTCATGGCATTGGCGATGACAATCCGCTTTGGTGCGATCCGGCCTATGCAGCAAAAACAAATCATGGCGGCATCATCGCCTTGCCGAGTTTTTTATACTCCACCAGCCGTATCGTTTCAGGATATGTAGGTGGCCTGCCTGGCGTACATGCGATGTGGTCGGGTTCGGACTGGACCTGGCACAAGCATGCCCAACGCAATGATGTAATCAGCACAGAAGCGTATCTTAAAGATTGTATCGAGCACGAAACGCGTTTTGCCGGCAAAGCGATCCAACAAATTTATCACGTCGATTTCTTCAATCAATCCGGCGACAAGTTGGCAGAGGCTGATAGCTGGTGCTTCCGCACCGAGCGCGATCACGCGCGTGAAAAGGGCACCAAGTACAAGGCACTCGCTGAGAAAGGCGATGTAGCCTATACAGACGAGGAAATCAAGGAGGCCTATAAGCTCTATGCCAATGAAGAGATTCGTGGCGCCACTCCTCGCTATTGGGAGGACGTAACCGAAGGTGAAGATCTTCCTGTTTTGTTTAAAGGACCCATGACGGTCACAGGCTTCATTGCTTACGCGCAAGGCTGGGGCGGGCTCTACATCCGCGCAAACAAACTTGCCTGGCAACTCATTGACGCCCACCCGGGTGTTGGGATCAAAAATCGTTTTGGCGTGCCGGACGTCCCAGAGCGCGTCCATTGGGAAGAAGAGTTCGCTCTCGAGGTGGGTGCGCCAGGTGCGTACGACTACGGTCCTGAACGCAGCTCGTGGCTCATGCACCAGCTGACTAATTGGATGGGCGACGACGGTTTCTTACGACAAGCCGACTGCAAAATTCGACGACATAACCCAGCAGGGGATATGTTATTTATCAAAGCAAAGGTCACCCGTAAATACAAAGAGGGTGACAAACATCTTGTGGCTATTTCGCAGGAAGCGCACAATCAGACCAATGAGCTGTCCGTATTAGGGACAGCGATCGTTCAACTTCCAAGCCGAGGCTAATTCGTATGAACGCCCCCCACTATCCTCACGCATGGTTAGATAGCACGCATGCAACAGGATCGGTAGCGGGCGTTCGCGTACTCGATCTTTCTAGAGTGGTCGCCGGACCACTGTGCTCGCAGATGTTGGCGGATCATGGTGCCGATGTCATTAAGGTGGAGTCGCGCTTGGGCGATGAGACCCGACACCTCGGACCTCCCTTTATTGAGCCGGGCCAAGCGGCCTATTTCTCCGCGCTTAATCGAGGCAAACGCAGTCTCGAGCTCGACTTGAGCAGGGACGATGATCGCGCTGTGATTCAAGCGCTTTTGGTTCAGGCCGATGTGCTGATTGAAAACTTTGTGCCGGGCACCATGGAGAAATGGGGGCTTGGTTACGACGAATATTTATCAAAGCAATTTCCACAGCTCATTTATTGTGGTATCTCTGGTTTTGGCGCAACCGGGCCGCTGGGAGGGATGCCAGGCTACGACGCCGTGCTGCAAGCGATGTGTGGCCTTATGAGCATTAATGGCGATGCGCAATCAGGCCCAATGCGCACTGGCATTCCCATTGTCGATATCGTCACGGGCTATAACGCGTTTGCGGGGATCACCATGGCACTGCTCGCGCGTGCGCGTATTGGACATGGCCAGCGGGTCGATGCGACGCTGTTTGATACTGCGCTCAGTCTGTTGATTCCCCATGCCGTCAACTGGATGGCCTCCGGAAAAACGCCTGGCCTGTGGGGTAACGCGCATCCCAATATACCGACCTACAACCGATTTGATGTCGGAGATGGCCAAATGTTTTTAGGCATCCTAAACGACGCGCAATTCGTAAAATTCTGTAAAAAAATTGGTCGCATTGATCTCGCTACGGACGAACGCTTTCAAACGAATATCAGCCGCATTGAACACCGTGACATCTTGCACAAGCAAATAGATGAGGCGCTCAAGCCTTTCACTCGCGCTGAGTTGTGTGCGAGCTTGATGGAGATCGGCATTCCGGCGGGTCCTGTGCACAACGTCGCCGAGGCGCTTGGGCAAGCGCACACTGCAGCCCGTGAGATGCTGGTTACTCGGTCCGACTATCGCGGGCTAGGGATCCCGATTAAGTTATCAGCCACCCCGGGCCAGGCGGGTCGCAAGCCGCCTAAGCTTGGCGAGCACAATCCAGACATTCTTAAACAGGATTCGTCCAACTAAGCTAGGGCACCGCTCGCTTTCTCTTAGGGAAAGCGAGCGGTGTCCTAGGCTATATTGGGCGTTTAAACTCAATCATCAGTCAATTCTGCTGAGCTTACGGAGACAACATGAAAAAAATTCTTAACCGCGGCTTATCCTTTGCGCTGGCGGCTAGTGCGCTAGGTTACGGACTCATGGCCACAGACAATGCGTGGGCCCAAAACAAATGGCCTGAAAAAACGGTGCGAATGATCGTTCCCGCGCCCCCAGGTAGCGCCCCCGATGGGCAAATTCGTTTGTTTAGTCAGAAGCTCAGCGAAATATGGGGTCAGCCTGTTGTGGTTGAAAACATCGTCGGTGCGGGCGGCCTCATTGGCGCCGATCGCGTGGCAAAAGCCACACCAGACGGCTATACGTTTCTGTACAACACAATCGGTCCGATTGCGGTGGCGCCAAGTTTGATGCCATCCAAAATGACGTTCAATCCTGAGAAGGATTTCGCGCCAGTCAGTTTAGCGACCAAGACTCCTAACTGGATCACTGTGCTGCCCAACTACCCCGCTAACAACATTCAAGAGCTAATTGCCTTAGCAAAGAAGAACCCTGGGAAGATCACTTACGGCACGGCGGGCCCAGGGACAACGCAACACCTGTCAGGTGAACTGTTGAATCTCATCGCAGGCATCCAGCTCAACGGTATCCCCTACAAATCCAGCGCGCAAATGACGACCGATGGGCTCGGCGGCCAGATCGATATCCTGATACACAACACACCGGTTCTTTTGCCGCACTTAAAAGCCGGGAAACTTAAGGCACTCGCCATCACAAGCGACGTACGCTCACCCTCAATGCCGCAGGTACCCACCATGATCGAGTCCGGGGTAAAGGGCTTTGAGATCACAGCATGGTTTGGCTTCTTGGCCCCCGCAGGGACGCCTAAAGCGATTATTGACAAGGTGTCGGCAGACGTTAAAAAGGTCTTGGCGATGCCTGAGGTCAATAAACGCATCGTGGATGAGGCCACCATCGTGGTTGGCAGCACACCCGAAGAATACGGCGCGTTTATTAAGGCTGAGACCGCCAAGTGGAAAGATGTGATCGTGCGTACCAAAATGACCGCCGATTGATGTTCACAGCACGGATGCACCTACTTGGTGCGTCGGTGCGGCTATCTTGGTGCAGGCATCTCTTGCACCGCCCGCTCTACCCCCGAAGAAAACAGCATCCCATGGCAGCCAAAGGCTGGCATGGGATTTGCTTATTGAAAAGCTCAAACGATGTCTTTTCAATCAATCGGGGGCCTTATGACCAAACTGCACACACTCTGCGCCTCGGCGTTAGCCACAGCAGTCCTCGCGGCTAGCTGCCTAAAGTCAACCGTTTCTGCACAAACGGCCCCAGCTGCCGCCCCTGAGGCCGCCGCGCCGGGTCCCTTCACCGCAAACGTCACCCTGGTTAACGACTACCGTTATCGCGGCATCTCCCAATCCAATTTTCAGCCAGCCATTCAGGGCGGCTTTGATTATGCGCACTCAAGCGGCTTTTACGTCGGTAACTGGAACTCCTCGATCAGTTGGATTTCCGACGCCGCATCCACTGTTGGAAACAGCGCGTCAGCACCCATCGAAATGGATTTCTACGCAGGCTTTAAACACGAATGGTCGAAGGGCTTTGCTGCCGACGTGGGTGTCCTGCAGTATTACTACCCAACCTCAAACCTTTCTGCCTTCGCAACAAACCCCAACACAACTGAGCTCTATGTCGCGCAAAACTTTACGTTTAATGCCTTCACCGGCTATTTGAAGTTTTCTTATGCCGTCACGCCGCTGTTTGGCACGTTAAATAGCACAGGCTCTAATTACACAGACCTCACCGTCAACTACGACACAGGCTTCTGGGGGCTCTCGCTGAACGGACACGTGGGCTACCAAGTCGTTGCTGGCCGCGCTGCAGACGGCAGTATGTCCAACGCTAGCCTGTATTCCTATACGGACTGGAAACTAGGTGTGACGAAAGATTTTGGTAGCGGATTTGCGGGTGCAGTCGCTTACGTAGGGACTAATGCAAAGAATGGCGCGTACATGAACCCCAACGCGCAAAACCTCGGCAAGGCGGGATTCCTGATTTCGCTGACCAAAACGTTTTAACTTTCCTCGGAGATACACGTGAAACTCATCACAGCAATTATAAAAAACTTCAAACTTGACGAGGTCCGGACGGCGCTGTCGGGCGTCGGCGTATCGGGTGTCACCGTCACAGAAGTAAAAGGTTTTGGTCGACAAAAAGGCCATACTGAGCTCTACCGTGGCGCGGAGTATTCCGTCGATTTTCTTCCAAAGATCAAACTAGAGGTCGCAGTTTCTGACGATCTAGTTGAAACCGCGATTGAAGCAATCGAAAAATCGGCACGCACCGGAAAAATTGGTGATGGGAAAATATTTGTTTCGCCCATCGAACATGTGGTTCGCATTCGCACCGGTGAAACCGGCGCATCAGCACTTTAAACATGAGGTGTAACGTGTCTAACATTATGAAGAAACTATTCGCGACGGGTCTATTGACTGCAGCGACCTTGCCACTCACCGCGGTGGCAGCAGCCCTTGAGCCAAACAAGGGTGACACCACCTGGATGTTGATTTGTACGGCACTCGTCATGCTGATGACTCTGCCAGGCCTCGCTCTTTTTTATGGCGGACTCACTCGTAGCAAAAACGTTCTATCCGTATTAGTTCAGTGTATGGTGGTCTTTTCACTGATCATCGTTTTATGGTCCATCTACGGATACAGCCTAGCCTTTACTGAAGGCAACGCCTTTATTGGTAAATTCGACCGCCTGTTCTTGAAAGAGCTCACGCCAGAGTCGGTGGCAGCCACCTTCAGCAAAGGTGTTGTCATTCCTGAACTCATCTTTATGGCGTTTCAGGGTGTCTTTGCCACCATTACTTGCTGCCTCATCGTCGGTGCGTTTGCCGAACGTGCGAAGTTTGCCGGCATTCTGGTGTTTATGGTGATCTGGTTTACTTTCTCGTACCTCCCAATCGCTCACATGGTTTGGGCCTGGCCTGGTCCAGACGACATCAAGGACGCGGCGTCACTTGAAGCCGTGACTGCCAGAGCGGGCTGGCTGTTCCAAAAAGGCGTATTGGATTTCGCAGGCGGCACAGTCGTTCACATCAACGCAGCGATTGCAGGCTTGGTCGGCTCCTTCGTAATCGGCAAGCGTATCGGGTTTGGCAAAGAACCGATGAAGCCACACAACATGGTTCACGTGATGATCGGCGCTTCATTGCTCTGGTTTGGTTGGTTTGGCTTTAATGCTGGCTCAGCACTCGAGGCAAACGGCACCGCTGCCTTAGCCTTCGCCAATACCTTACTGGCAACCGCAGCCGCTGTCTTGGGCTGGACATTTGCAGAATGGGTCTTGAAAGGTAAGCCTTCCATGCTCGGCGCCGCTTCTGGCTGCGTGGCGGGCTTAGTTGGCATTACTCCTGCAGCCGGTTTTGTTGGCCCAATGGGCGCACTCGCCATTGGCGCACTTGCCGGGTTTGCCTGCGTGTGGGGAGTCAGTGGTCTGAAGCGGTTGCTGGGTTCGGACGATAGCCTCGATGTGTTTGGTATTCACGGTGTAGCCGGAATACTCGGCGCCATCTTGACTGGCGTATTCGCAGCGCCTTCACTGGGTGGCACGGGAATTTTTGACTATATTACGAATGCCGCCTCGCCTGAGTACTCAATCGCTGGCCAACTCTGGATACAGGCACAAGGTGTCCTCGTGACGCTAGTCTGGTCCGGTGTCGTCGCCTACATCGCTTTCAAAATAGCTGACATGCTGTTCGGGATTCGCGTCGCTGAAGATCAAGAACGCGAAGGCTTGGATATCAACTCACACGGTGAGTCAGCCTACGAGAACTAAAGTCTAGCGCCGCGCATCCCCGCGCGGCGTATTGCTTGCTCGACCAAGCCGCTCGCCTGAGCGGTTTGACTAAACTGTTTCAATACATCTAGTGCTGCCTCTCGATGTTTTGGAATCCCCAGCGCGATATTTTCAGTACCCCAAGCTCCGTCCAAGATGACGGCTCCCGGAAGGCGATCTGCCAATTCGGACAAAATTGTTTTATTTGTCGCAAACGCATCGAGCTTACCTTCTCGCATTAAATTAACCACCTGATCGAGACCATGCGTTGCGACGACCGTCGCTTGCTTTAACAACCTAGGCAGCGTTGCCTCAGACGTACTTCCTGCAGACACGCCAATCCGCACTCCGGCACGATCAATCTGGCCAATGCTTCTAACCACGCAATCGGGGCCAACGAGATACGTCTGATCCGTAAACAGTACAGGCTCAGCCAGTGCGAGGTATTGCGCCCGGACCGGTGTAGCGTTAAC
>JBILHV010000317.1:0-2979 GCA_044350305.1 Burkholderiaceae bacterium | reverse complement strand
AAAAAATCTAATCGATAGCTAGGAGACAACAATGAAGCTACGTTCAAAAAGTTCTTTGCCCATTTCTGCTCAATTGATTGCTACCCTCACAGCAGGCATCATCACTGCGGTGACGGCCGCATTCAATATTGTGCACGCCTCCGATGCCTTTCCAAATAAACCCATTAAATTCATTGTCCCGTACGCTGCGGGTGGCGCAACCGACACAACCGCGCGACTCGTGTCTAAAGAACTCACCGCAATCCTCGGGCAGCCCGTTATTGTTGAGAATAAAGCAGGCGCAGGCGGTAACATCGGAACAGACTATGTTGCGAAGTCTGCGCCGGATGGCTACACGATGCTGCTGGCCTATACCGGTCCCATGGCGATCAATCCATCGCTATACGACTCACTTCCCTTTAAGCCGCAACAAGATTTCGCGCCAGTCACGTTGCTTGCACAAGCTCCTCAGATCTTAGGGGTGCATCCGTCCATTCCGGTCACCACGGTCGATGAACTCGTGGCCTACGCCAAGGCGAATCCAACCGCCCTGTTTTTTGGTTCATCCGGAAACGGAGGCGCAGACCATCTGGCTGGGGAGCTTTTTAAAATGCGTACCGGCGCGCAAATTACCCACGTGCCCTACAAGGGTGGTGCGCCAGCGTTGGCAGATTTAGTGGCGGGACGCACGCAGATGCAATTCATGACGATACCCGCCAGCATCGGGCATATTCAATCTGGTCGTATCCGGCCGCTGGCGATCTTGGCTAAGCAGCGCTACCCTCTCTTCCCTAATATTCCAACCATCAGCGAGGCTGGCGTCAAAAATTATGACGTGAACAATTGGTACGGTGTAGTAGTCGCGGCTGGCACGCCCGCGGCCATCGTCAATAAATTAAATGCCGCTCTAATCAAAGCACTACGTTCAGATGAAATTCAAGCACGCTTTAGCGGACTGGGCTTGGTGCCAGTCTCTAATAGCCCGAAAGAGTTTCAGACTTTCATTGCGGCCGAGTCAACGAGATGGTCCGAAATCATTCGCATATCGGGCGCCTCGCTAAAATAGCGCAATACGACATTGCACGACACACAATAAACATTCGCCGTCACCGGAGTAACTTATCATGCCGTTTTACACCAAAGGTAATGTCCGTATTCACTACGAAGAGCGCGGCTCAGGCTTCCCGCTTCTGATCCTCCCAGGTGGCGGCTTGAACTCGACGATAAAATTCTTCACAACCAACTCGCCTTTCGACGCGATGGAAGAATTCAAAAGCGAGTATCGGTGCATCACGCTGGACTGCAGAAACGCCAACACGGGACAATCGACGGGGCCTTTAGAAGTTGATCGCCCCTGGGACGCCTACACCGACGATCACCTAGGGCTGATGGACCACCTAGGCATTGATAAATTTTTAGTCATGGGCTTTTGTATTGGTGGCCCCTTTATCTGGAATATGCTCAAGCGAGCACCCACCCGCATTATCGCTGCCGTACATGCGCAGCCCAGTGGGTTTCGCGCATCGATCCCTGACTGGTTTCATAGCAACAACATGGCGAACTGGGGACCTAAACTGGTGGCGAGTCGTCCCGATTTAACGATGGATATGGTTGATGCATTTTTAACAAAAATGTATCGCGCCAATCCAGATTTTGTATTCTCCGTATCGCGAGACTTTGTTAAAAACTGCCAGACTCCAACGCTCGTGATGCCCGACGATTCGGATCCTCATCCTTATGCTGTGGCCATGGATGTTGTGAACTTGGCACCTAACTCCGAGGTCAGCATTTATCCTTGGAAAGATCCAAAAGATCGCGTGCCAATCGCAGTTGAACATGCACGGACCTTTCTGCGCAAACATACTCCACAATGAAAAAACTATTTCTTGGCCTGCTCCTGATCCTGAGCAACACTGCATTCGCTCAAAATAGTAGTCAGTGTGGCTTCATCAATAATAGTGATCAAGCAGCAATGTGCCGGGCCATCGCCCAACGCAGCACAAGCCAGTGCGGCTTCATCAACAACAGCGATCAAGCGGCGATGTGCCGAGCAGTGGCAGGCGGTGGAGCGAGTCAATGTGGTTTTATTAACAATAGTGACCAACAGGCCTTGTGCCGTGCTATTGCAGGCTCCGAGCCAAGCCAGTGCGGTTTCATTAATAACAATGATTTACAGGCAATGTGTCGTGGCATTGCGGGGCGCCAGCCTAGTCAGTGTGGCTTCATCAACGACAGCGATAAGGCCGCAATGTGCCGCGCCATTGCCGGCGGTGAGTCCTCCCAATGTGGATTTATAGGCAGTGGTGATCAAAGCGCCTTCTGTCGGGGCGTCACGGGCAGATAGGGTTTCACTAGCTTGACAGATTTGTGGCGGTCACCTACCGTATGACACGCATGTTTAGTGGCGTGAGCCACTCTGATACAAAAATAAAATCGGAGAACGTAATGAACGTCTTAAATCGCTTAGTTAAGTCGGCCCTTGTCGTCGCCATGTCGTTGGCGGTTCTGCCACTGACTGCCACAGCTCAAAGTTTCCCAGACAAGCCTATCAAAATTCTCTGCCCCTTTCCTCCTGGCGGTGGCACAGACTTCGTCTCAAGGATTGTCGGTGCGAAGCTCGCGGAGCTAACCGGTTGGCAAGTGATCGTCGAAAACAAACCAGGCGCAGGCGGCAACCTGGCGATTGAATTTGCATCAAAGACACCGGCAGACGGATACACACTTGTGATGGGTCAAACGGACAATATGATGCTTGGTCCATGGCTGTATAACAACCTCACGTATGACAGCGTCAAGAGTTTTTCACCAGTCATTCAAGTCTCAGTGACGCCTGCAGGCATTGGCACCTCTCCAAAGTCAGACCTCAAAACACCGCAAGATCTCGTAAGAAAAGGCAAGTCCGCTGAAGGTTTACGCTGGGGCACTGCGGGCCTAGGCACGCTTGGTCACGTCGTTGGCGAAGATTTCAAGAAACGTGCGAATATCAATCTGCTTCAGGTT
>JBILHV010000316.1:0-2984 GCA_044350305.1 Burkholderiaceae bacterium | reverse complement strand
ATTGTCCGAAATTGGGTCTGGGCAGTAAAAACGGGGTGCTGTCATCAGGGCGACTCAGTTGGGATATAGGGGCATGTACGGGTGCTAAACTCTTGTGTTTTGTAACCCATTTTTTGATCCTGCGGCCGCTTGGTCAGGGATACATCGCATGAGCCAATCCAACCAAACCCCTGTCAAACTGGCCGACGCTATCCGCGCACTGGCCATGGATGCTGTCCAGCAAGCCAATTCTGGGCATCCAGGCGCCCCGATGGGCATGGCCGAAATGGCTCAGGCGCTGTTCACACGGCACCTACAACACAACCCGGCTGACCCGGCCTGGGCAAATCGAGATCGTTTCGTACTGTCCAATGGTCATGGCTCCATGCTGCTGTACGCGCTGTTGCACCTGACGGGCTATGACCTTCCAATGGAAGAGCTCCGTAAATTTCGTCAACTGCACTCAAAAACGCCTGGCCATCCTGAAGTCGGCATCACGCCAGGTGTTGAAACCACGACGGGTCCCTTAGGGCAAGGTTTGGCCAACGCCGTGGGCATGGCGCTGACCGAGGCCTTGTTGGCCGCTGAGTTCAACCGCCCTGAACACGCCATTGTTGACCACCACACCTACGCGTTTGTGGGTGATGGTTGTTTGATGGAAGGCATTTCGCACGAAGTCTGTTCGCTTGCGGGCACGTTGCGCTTGTCCAAGCTCGTCGTTCTTTATGACGACAACGGCATTTCGATTGATGGCAAAGTAGAGAACTGGTTTGCCGACGACACCGCCAAGCGCTTTGAAGGCTATGGCTGGAATATTGTTCGGGTCAATAACGGCCATGATGTGGATTCGGTAGATCATGCGCTGAAGCAAGCGCATCAGCTGGGTAAGCAACATGTGCGCCCGACGTTGGTGATTTGTCGCACCGTGATTGGTAAGGGTGCACCGAACGTGGCAGGTACCGACAAGGTGCACGGCGCACCACTCGGTGCAGACGAGATTGCGGCAACACGCGCCGCGATTGGTTGGCCCCACGCGCCGTTTGAAATTCCCGAGTCGGTTTACAAGGGTTGGGATCAGCGCGCCGTTGGTGCGCAGACACAGTCAGCCTGGCAAAAAACGTTTGATGCGTACGCTGCCAAATATCCAGAGCAGGCGCAGCAGTTCGTGCGCCGCATGCGCGGTGAGATGCCGGCTGGGTTTGCAGATGCGGCAAGCAAGCTGCTCGCCGCGACGAATGAAAAAGCGGAGACCATTGCTTCGCGTAAGGCCTCGCAGTTAGCCATTACCGCCTTGGTTGAGCTGTTGCCCGAAATGTTGGGTGGCTCGGCTGACCTGACAGGGTCAAACTTTACCGATTGGAAAGGCGCGGTCCCCGTGCGGGCAACCTCCCAAGGCGTTCAGTTTGGTCGCCATATCAACTATGGCGTGCGTGAGTTCGGCATGGCCGCGATCATGAACGGCATGGCGCTGCATGGTGGCTATTTGCCGTTCGGCGGAACCTTCCTGACCTTCTCTGATTATTCGCGTAATGCGTTGCGTATGGCTGCGTTGATGAAGCAACGTGTGATCCATGTATTTACGCATGATTCGATTGGCTTGGGCGAAGACGGTCCAACGCACCAGTCGGTTGAGCACGCGAGCAGTTTGCGCTTGATCCCTAACCTATCGGTTTGGCGTCCTTGCGATACGGTCGAAACGACAGCCGCCTGGTTGGCCGCGGTAGGTCGTCCGTCCAGCATTGGGATGAATGTGCATGCAGGTGGCCCGACTGCATTATTGCTTTCGCGCCAGAACTTACCTTTCGTTGCGCGTAATGCCGAAACGCTGAAGAATGTGGCGTGTGGCGGCTATGTGCTGCAAGAGGCGAAAGATGCGCGCGCAGCGATTATCGCAACGGGGTCTGAAGTTGCCATTGCGATCGACGCACAAAAACTATTGGCTGAGCAAGGTATTGCAGTGCGTGTAGTTTCGATGCCCAGCACGGATGTCTTTGATCAGCAAGATGAGGCGTGGCGCGCGTCAGTGTTGCCCAAAGGCATGCCACGCGTGGCCGTCGAAGCGGGCGTCACAGCCCTTTGGCACAAGTATGTGGGTCTGGATGGTGCGGTGGTGGGAATTGATACGTACGGCGAGTCTGCGCCCGCAGGAGCGTTGTTTAAACATTTTGGTCTGACTGCTGAGAAAGTCGCAGAAGCAGTCAAGCGCGTTTTGTAAAGCGCGTTTTATAACCGCGCATTCATTCTATAAACTTTAAATAAAAAAGGAGTGGTTCCATGACGATTCGTGTTGCTATTAACGGGTATGGTCGTATCGGTCGCAATATTCTGCGCGCTCACTACGAAGGCGGCAAAAAGCATGACATTCAAATCGTGGCGATTAATGACTTGGGTGATCCCAAGACAAACGCCCACCTGACACAGTACGACACGGCCCATGGACGCTTCCCTGGTACCGTCGGCGTTGAAGGCGAGTACATGGTTGTCAATGGCGACAAGATCCGCGTGTTGGCCAACCGTAATCCAGCTGAGTTGCCCTGGGGCGAGCTCAAAGTAGATGTCGTGCTTGAGTGCACGGGCTTCTTTACAAGCAAAGAAAAAGCATCAGCGCACCTCAAGGGTGGCGCAAAAAAAGTCATTATTTCGGCGCCTGGTGGCAAAGACGTTGATGCAACGATCGTCTACGGTGTGAACCAAGATGTGCTCAAAAAAGAGTACACGGTGATTTCCAACGCTTCGTGCACCACAAACTGTTTGGCACCGTTGGTTAAGCCTCTGCACGAGAAGCTGGGTGTTGTGACGGGTCTGATGACAACGATTCACGCCTATACCAACGACCAAGTGTTGACTGACGTTTATCACGAAGATCTGCGTCGTGCGCGCTCCGCAACAATGAGCATGATCCCGACCAAGACGGGTGCTGCTGCTGCTGTCGGTTTGGTGCTGCCTGAACTCAATGGCAAGCTTGATGGTTTCGCAATGCGCGTGCCAACCATCAACGTGTCGAT
>JBILHV010000315.1:0-2987 GCA_044350305.1 Burkholderiaceae bacterium | reverse complement strand
CATGTCGCGTATGCAGGGGAAGGCATTAACCAACTCGAGCATGCGTTGCAATGCGCTCAGCTCGCAGAGCAAGCTGGCGCCAGCCCTGCTCTGATTACGGCAGCTTTCCTTCATGACATTGGACATCTGCTCAATCCCAAAGGTGACACCCCCACGTCGCGTGGCATTGACGATCAACATCAATTTGTGGCAAGCCATCAGCTGAAATCAATTTTTAATCAGGACGTTGTGGCTCCTGTCCACCTTCATGTGCTCGGCAAGCGCGCACTATGCGCCATGGAGCCAGCCTATTACGAAGCATTGTCGCCCGACTCGAAGCGTAGCTTAGCGTTGCAAGGCGGGCCTCTCACTGCTCGTGAACTCGAAGACTTTCTAGCGACACCCTATGCTCAAGAAGCTCTTTGCGTGAGGCGTTGGGATGATCTTGCCAAAACGCCTGGACGCGCTACGCCGACGCTCGCTCACTTCATGACCATTGCCCGGTCGGCGTGCGCTATTGAATCAGACTTGCGTCGATAATTTTTTCAAGCGCATCGACCACTTCAAACACGGCACGATTATCGATACGCGCTACGTTTTCTTGAAACGTCGGGAGCTTGACGATGAGCTCCTGAGTCGCCGCCTTAATCTCGCGTATTGACGAGACCACAATACCGAGTTCATTTTCTCGAACCCATGTAGCGTTGTAGCGCTCTTGCGGCATCGTCAAGGCGTTTTTGAAGGTGATGACTGGTAGGCCCATGTGAATCGCCTCACTCAAACTACCCGGCCCCGGTTTTCCAATAAAAAAGTTACTGAGGCGCATGATTCGATCCACATCGCTCGTGAAACCCAGCACGACATGTTTAGCTGAAGGCGCAAGGGCTTCTATTTTTTTTGCGAGCGCCACATTATGCCCACACACCAAAATGAGTTGTGTGTCCGATAGATCCTTGGCAATTCGTAGCATCTGATTGGAGCCGTTGCCACCGAACATCACCAGTCCTGTGGGTTTTGTCGGATTTAAACCGAGCTCAGCACACACTTGATCTCTATCGATCGACATGCTGCGATAAAACGCTGGGCGCAAAATCATGCCCGACGTTTGAGTCAGTTGATGGCTTTGGTATCCTGCGGCACGCGCCTGCATCATGGCTCGCGCGGAGCCGCAAACAAGATACTGCGCTTGGTCTGCCTCGATCCAGAAATGCGGGGGATGATCCGCAATATCGGTCATCACGGTCACATATGGCACCTTTGGCAACTCTTGGTGCAGGGCATCCCACATCACTTTATTGAAATTTGGCACGAGCGATACAACCATATCTGGTCTTGTCTTACGCCAGTACTGCTGTAGCTTGCGCTTAAGCTTGGCGTGACTCAGACGAATAATCGCTTGCAGCACCTTGAGTTCTGTGGCCAACCCGAGCGTCCACCCCTTCTTAAGCCGCAAGTTATAGAGGTCTTCGGGGGCAAAGCCAGTCAGCTTCTGAAAATAACGCTCGGTATCGATTACTTCAAAAAGATTGACGAGTGTGACATCCCAATCAGAATGCTTATTCTCAATGACTTCCTTCAGTGCAAGCGCCGCGGACCGGTGGCCCCCACCCGCATTGAAATAGATCAGTTCTAACGTCTTTCGCATGGGATGAAAGAGTGCTACAAATATATGTCACGCTCGTGACAAAAAAACCTGACGCAAAAATAATGGGTCAGGTTTTCGACAACAGATCGGCCTACAAAGCACGACAGAACGTTAGTCTGGCTTAATGCCGTTCTCTTTAATCACTTTAGCCCAGCGATCCATTTCAGCAACAGTCCACTGTTGAAGCGCTTCTGGCGTACTTAGCTTTAGATCGATTCCCAAAGTTTCAGTCAACTGCTTGTTCACCACTGGCTCTTTTGCAATTTTTGCCATTTCTGCGTTGAGCTTGTCAATGATCGGCTTAGGAGTTCCCGCTGGCGCAAACACACCCCACCACGCCACGGCTGAGAAACCAGGGAAGCCCTGCTCAGCCATCGTCGGCACATCTGGCATGGAAGCCGAACGCGCCTCACCCGTCACAGCGAGCGCACGCATCTTGCCGCCTTTAATGTGACTGGCAAGCACAGCAACCGAGCCAATCCCAGACTCAACCTGACCGCCCAAGATGTCAGCAGACATCGGGCCGCCACCCTTGTATGGGATGTGAATCACTTTGAAATTACCCGCTTTTTGCACCAGCGTCATCGTCAAGTGCCCGAGACTGCCGCTACCTACTGAGCCATAGCTCAGGGAGTCCGGCTTGGCTTTGGCCGCCGTCACAAACTCAGCGAAGTTTTTATAGGGCTTATTCGCTGCCGTTGCGAACGCCATCGGCGCCGTGCCCACCAACATGACGGGCGACAGATCCTTGATGGTATCAAACGTCATTTTAGGGAGCAGTGACGGATTCACTGCATGCGTGTCAAACACAAAGATAAAGGTGTAGCCGTCCGGTGCAGCTTTCGCGACGTAAGCCGTGCCGATGGACCCTGAGGCACCCGTGCGGTTTTCAACGATGAATTGCTGACCCAGCGCTTCGGACAGCTTCGCTGCAAACAATCTCGCTAAGGGATCCACCGAGCCACCGGGCGGGAAAGGCGATACAAACGTGACAGGTTTGGTCGGCCACTGCTGTGCCACCGTGAGGCCAGGTGCTGCGGCGCACAACAAGGTCAGGGCCAAGGCCGCTTGTTTAAAATGATTTTTTATCATGACTAAAACTCCACTATCTAAATAACGAACTGGTGCTGACGCACGATTGAGTGGTAAGTTTATACCCATATAAATAAAACGCAGTCATTTTCCCACCTAGAGACAACCATGAATTTGCGCAAAGCGTACCGTGAACGTGTCAAGGTCATGATTTACGCCACTCTAGAAAAATAATATATATAAATCAAATACTTAGGGTAGAGTTGGTCAATATGCAATAAACTGTGCGATTATTTTTTCACACTTCTTGCTCTCGTACCGACTTCTTCCC
>JBILHV010000042.1:0-9179 GCA_044350305.1 Burkholderiaceae bacterium | reverse complement strand
GCCTTACTCGTTTACCGAAAAAAAGCGCATCCGCAAAAGCTTCGCGAAGCGTGAGGACGTGCAAGACGTTCCCTTTCTGCTTGCGACACAGCTTCAATCTTATCTAACCTTCTTGCAGGCTGATGCGTCAGCCTCTGCTCGTAAAGAGCAAGGGCTGCAGGCAGCTTTTAGTTCCATTTTCCCGATCTCCAGCCACAATCACATGGCCAGACTCGAGTTCGTCGGCTATAGCCTTGGCGAACCTGTGTTTGACGTCAAAGAATGTCAGCTGCGCGGTTTGACGTACGCCTCTCCTTTGCGTGCGAAAGTACGCCTGGTGTTGCTCGACCGTGAGGTCAGTAAACCCACCGTGAAAGAAGTGAAAGAGCAAGAAGTCTACATGGGCGAAATTCCGCTCATGACCAGCACGGGCTCATTCGTGATTAACGGCACAGAGCGTGTGATCGTGTCCCAGCTGCACCGTTCGCCAGGCGTGTTCTTTGAACACGATCGCGGCAAGACGCACAGCTCAGGCAAGTTACTGTTCTCTGCACGTGTCATTCCTTACCGTGGCTCATGGCTCGACTTCGAATTCGATCCCAAGGACGTCCTGTTCTTCCGCGTCGACCGTCGACGCAAGATGCCGGTCACGATTTTGCTTAAGGCAATTGGTCTCACGCCCGAGGCGATTCTTTCACAATTCTTCGAGTTCGATCAGTTCGAACTGCAGCCTGAAGGCGGCATGATGGAGTTTGTGGGTGATCGCTGGAAAGGTGAGGTCGCGCGCTTTGACATTACAGACCGTAACGGCAAGGTGCTTGTTGAAAAAGACAAGCGCGTCAATGCAAAGCATTTACGTGATATTGCTGCCGCAAAGATTCAGCGTATCTCTGTGCCCGAGGACTTCCTCATCGGTCGAGTCATTGCAACAAATATCGTTGACGCTGAAACTGGCGAGCTGATTGCTGCTGCAAATGACGAAATCGTAGAAAGCACCTTGGCTGCGCTGCGCACGGCGGGTGTCAAAAACATTCAGACGCTGTATACAAACGATCTCGATCGTGGCCCATACATTTCGCAAACACTGCGCGCGGATGAAACAGCCGATCAGATGTCTGCCCGTGTCGCAATCTATCGCATGATGCGCCCTGGCGAGCCACCAACCGAAGATGCAGTCGAAGCACTCTTCCAACGGCTGTTCTATTCGGAAGACACTTACGACTTGTCGCGTGTCGGTCGTATGAAGGTCAATAGCCGATTCGGTCGCGGTGACGATATCACTGGCCCGATGACATTGACGAATGACGACATCCTCGAGACGATCAAAGTCTTGGTCGAGTTGCGCAACGGTCGCGGTCAGATCGATGATATCGATCACCTCGGTAACCGTCGCGTACGCTGTGTGGGCGAGTTGGCTGAAAATCAATTCCGTGCAGGCTTGGTTCGTGTTGAGCGCGCTGTCAAAGAGCGCCTGGGTCAGGCAGAGACTGAAAACCTCATGCCCCATGACTTGATTAACTCCAAACCCATTTCAGCAGCGATCAAAGAGTTCTTCGGCTCGAGTCAGTTGTCGCAGTTTATGGACCAGACGAACCCCTTGTCAGAGATCACGCACAAGCGTCGTGTTTCTGCATTGGGACCCGGAGGCTTGACTCGCGAACGTGCTGGTTTTGAGGTGCGCGACGTGCACCCCACCCATTACGGACGTGTTTGCCCAATCGAGACACCTGAAGGCCCGAACATCGGCCTGATTAACTCGATGGCGCTCTACGCGCGCTTGAATGAATATGGTTTCCTCGAAACACCTTATCGTAAAGCGGTCAGTGGCAGCGTGACAGACCAGATTGAATATCTGTCAGCAATCGAAGAAAGCAATTACGTGATTGCGCAGGCTAACGCCGAGCTTAGCGAAAGCGGCAAATTCACAGATGAACTCGTCGCATGCCGTCAGGCTGGCGAGACAATCTTGACTGCGCCCGGCAACGTTCATTACATGGATGTGGCACCTTCGCAGATCGTATCGGTGGCAGCATCGTTGATTCCATTTTTGGAGCACGACGACGCGAACCGTGCGTTGATGGGTGCGAACATGCAACGCCAGGCGGTGCCTTGTTTGCGTCCTGAGAAATCGTTGGTTGGTACGGGAGTTGAGCGTACGGTTGCCATCGACTCAGGCACAACCGTACAGGCCTTGCGTGGTGGTGTAGTGGATCACGTTGATGCAGATCGCATCGTGATTCGCGTCAACGACGAAGAAAACGTTGCGGGCGAGGTTGGTGTTGATATTTACAACCTGATCAAATACACGCGCTCAAACCAGAACACCAACATCAACCAGCGACCAATCGTTGGTCGTGGCGATATCGTTGTGGCAGGTGATGTGTTGGCGGACGGTGCGTCCACAGATTTGGGCGAGCTCGCGCTTGGCCAGAACATGTTGATCGCATTTATGCCGTGGAACGGCTACAACTTCGAAGACTCGATTTTGATCTCCGAAAAAGTTGTGGCGGACGATCGTTACACTTCGATTCACATTGAAGAACTGACCGTTGTTGCGCGCGACACAAAGCTTGGCCCTGAGGAAATCACACGCGACATCAGCAACTTGGCTGAAACGCAACTCAACCGTTTGGATGAGTCGGGTATTGTGCATATCGGCGCTGAAGTGCGCGCCGACGACGTGCTGGTGGGCAAGGTCACACCGAAAGGCGAGACCCAGCTCACACCTGAAGAAAAACTGTTGCGTGCGATTTTCGGTGAGAAAGCCTCGGATGTAAAAGACACTTCGTTGCGAGTGCCTTCCGGCATGATCGGCACGGTGATCGACGTTCAGGTGTTCACACGTGAAGGTATTGTGCGCGACAAGCGTGCGCAGGCGATTATCGATGATGAGTTGCGTCGTTATCGCCAAGATTTGAACGATCAGCTGCGTATCGTTGAAAACGACACGTTTGATCGTATTGAAAAGCTGTTGATCAAGAAGATTGTCAACGGTGGACCGCGTAAGCTTGCGAAGGGCGCGCCGATCACCAAAGAATATCTCGTTGATCTCGATCGCTGGCAGTGGTTTGACATCCGCTTGGCGGACGAGGCGCATGCTGTCGTGCTTGAACAGGCTAAGGAATCGCTCGAACAAAAACGTCATCAGTTTGACTTGGCGTTTGAAGAAAAGCGTAAGAAGCTCACACAGGGTGACGAGTTGCCACCCGGCGTTCTGAAGATGATCAAGGTGTACCTTGCCGTGAAACGTCGCCTGCAACCTGGCGACAAGATGGCAGGTCGTCACGGAAACAAAGGTGTTGTGTCACGTATTACGCCAGTGGAAGATATGCCACACATGGCAGACGGCACACCAGCCGATATCGTGCTGAACCCCTTGGGCGTTCCTTCACGGATGAACGTTGGACAGGTTCTTGAGGTGCACTTGGGTTGGGCTGCAAAAGGCCTGGGCCATCGTATTGGTGATATGTTGCGCGACCAGCAAAAGGTCGAAGTCAAGAAGATCCGTACGTATCTCGACAAGATGTACAACGGCAGCGGCACAGGTGCACGCATTGATGAGCTCAGCGACGACGAGGTGATCGAGCTTGCTCAGAACCTCAAGAACGGTGTGCCCTTTGCAACGCCCGTGTTTGACGGTGCAACCGAAGCCGAAATCACGAAGATGCTTGAGCTTGCATATCCCGACGAAATCGCCCAGCAAATGGGTCTGACGGAGTCGCGTACACAAGCATGGCTCTACGATGGACGTACCGGCGAGCAATTCGAGCGTCCAGTCACCATGGGCTACATGCACTACCTGAAGTTGCACCACTTGGTCGACGACAAGATGCACGCGCGTTCAACCGGTCCTTACTCTCTCGTGACGCAGCAACCTCTGGGCGGTAAAGCTCAGTTTGGTGGCCAGCGTTTCGGTGAGATGGAAGTCTGGGCGCTCGAAGCATACGGCGCGTCGTACACGCTGCAAGAGATGCTCACAGTTAAGTCTGATGACATCAACGGCCGCACCAAGGTATACGAAAACATTGTCAAAGGCGATCACACGATCGATGCAGGCATGCCTGAATCGTTCAATGTGTTGGTCAAGGAAATTCGTTCCTTGGCGCTTGACATGGATCTGGAGCGTAAATAATGAAAGCGCTACTCGACCTATTCAAACAGGTTTCGCAAGAAGAACAGTTCGATGCCATAAAAATTGGCATCGCCTCGCCTGAAAAGATCCGCTCGTGGTCTTACGGCGAGGTGCGCAAACCAGAAACGATTAACTATCGCACGTTCAAGCCAGAGCGTGACGGTTTGTTTTGCGCCAAGATTTTTGGTCCTATCAAGGACTACGAATGCTTGTGCGGCAAATACAAGCGTCTCAAGCACCGTGGCGTAATTTGTGAAAAGTGCGGCGTCGAAGTTACCGTGGCCAAAGTGCGTCGCGAACGCATGGGCCACATTGAACTTGCGAGCCCAGTTGCGCACATCTGGTTCTTGAAGAGCTTGCCATCCCGTTTGGGTATGGTGCTTGACATGACCCTGCGCGACATCGAACGCGTGCTGTATTTCGAAGCATGGTGCGTGATTGAGCCTGGCATGACTCCGCTCAAGCGCGGTCAGATCATGTCAGATGACGACTTCATTGCTAAGACAGAAGAATACGGTGACGACTTCCGTGCCTTGATGGGTGCTGAAGCTGTTCGCGAATTGTTGCGTACGATCGACATCGATCGCGAAGTGGAAACACTGCGCGGCGAGTTGAGCGCGACGACCTCAGAAGCAAAAATTAAGAAGATTTCCAAACGCCTCAAAGTGTTGGAAGGTTTCCAGAAGTCCGGTATCAAAGCCGAATGGATGGTGATGGAAGTCTTGCCTGTGCTGCCACCGGACCTGCGTCCTTTGGTGCCGCTTGATGGCGGTCGCTTTGCGACTTCCGACCTGAACGATCTGTATCGTCGGGTAATCAACCGTAACAATCGTTTGAAGCGTTTGCTTGAACTCAAAGCGCCAGAAATCATTCTGCGCAACGAAAAGCGGATGCTGCAAGAGTCAGTTGACTCGCTGTTGGATAACGGCCGTCGCGGTAAAGCGATGACGGGCGCCAACAAGCGTCAGTTGAAGTCTCTTGCTGACATGATCAAAGGCAAGAGCGGACGTTTCCGTCAGAACTTGCTGGGTAAGCGCGTCGACTACTCGGGCCGTTCGGTCATTGTGGTCGGTCCACAGCTCAAACTGCATCAGTGCGGTTTGCCTAAGCTGATGGCGCTTGAACTCTTTAAGCCTTTCATTTTTAATCGCCTCGAACTCATGGGTTTGGCGACGACAATTAAGGCCGCAAAGAAATTAGTTGAAAGCCAAGAGCCAGTGGTGTGGGATATTCTCGAAGATGTCATTCGCGAACATCCGGTGATGCTTAACCGCGCACCAACACTGCACCGCCTTGGTATTCAGGCATTTGAGCCTGTGCTGATTGAAGGCAAGGCAATCCAGCTGCATCCTCTCGTTTGCGCGGCGTTTAACGCCGACTTCGACGGTGACCAGATGGCTGTGCACGTGCCTCTGTCGATCGAGGCACAGATGGAAGCTCGCACATTGATGCTTGCCTCCAACAACATTCTGTTCCCTGCAAACGGCGAGCCATCGATTGTTCCCTCACAGGACATCGTGTTGGGCCTGTACTACGCGACGCGTGAGCGCACGAACGGCAAGGGCGAAGGCATGTTCTTTGCTGACGTCGCCGAAGTGCAGCGTGCGTATGACAACAAGGAAACAACACTGCAAACGCGCATCACCGTGCGTTTGCCAGAGTGGTCACGCGATGCGCAGGGCGAGTGGGTTGCTGGAGTGCAACGTGTAGAGACTACAGTTGGTCGCGCACTGCTCTCCGAGATTCTGCCGAAAGGGTTGCCTTTCTCGGTACTGAATCGCGCACTCAAAAAGAAAGAAATCTCACGCCTGATTAACCAGTCGTTCCGTCGTTGCGGTTTGCGCGACACGGTGATCTTTGCTGACAAGCTGATGCAGTCGGGTTTCCGTCTTGCAACGCGCGGTGGCATTTCGATTGCCATGGGCGACATGCTTATTCCTAAAGGCAAGGCTGATATCCTGGCCGAGGCTAGCCGCGAAGTGAAAGAGATCGACAAGCAGTACTCGTCGGGCTTGGTGACCTCGCAAGAGCGTTACAACAACGTGGTTGATATTTGGGGCAAGGCAGGCGATAAAGTTGGCAAGGCCATGATGGAACAGTTGGCAACCGAGCCGGTCGTTGACCGTCACGGTGACAACGTTCGTCAAGAGTCTTTCAACTCGATCTACATGATGGCTGACTCCGGTGCGCGCGGTTCCGCAGCGCAGATTCGACAGCTAGCCGGCATGCGAGGCCTGATGGCCAAGCCAGACGGCTCCATCATTGAGACGCCAATCACTGCAAACTTCCGTGAAGGCTTGAACGTACTCCAGTACTTCATCTCGACACACGGTGCACGTAAAGGCTTGGCCGATACGGCACTGAAGACTGCAAACTCCGGCTATCTGACACGTCGTCTCGTTGACGTGACACAGGATTTGGTTATCACCGAAAACGATTGCGGGACCACGCACGGTTACTCGATGAAAGCCTTGGTTGAGGGCGGTGAAGTAATCGAGCCGTTGCGCGAGCGTATCCTTGGTCGCGTAGCTGCCGTAGACATCGTGAATCCTGATACCCAAGAGACTGCAATTGTTGCAGGAACCTTGCTGGACGAAGATCTGGTCGACTATATCGACAAGCTCGGCGTGGACGAAGTTCGTGTCCGCACACCGCTGACGTGCGAAACGCGTCATGGTTTGTGCGCGCATTGCTACGGACGTGATTTGGGTCGTGGTTACTTGGTGAACGTCGGCGAGGCGGTCGGTGTGATTGCCGCGCAGTCGATTGGTGAACCCGGTACACAGCTCACGATGCGCACGTTCCACATTGGTGGCGCGGCATCACGTGCAGCGATGGCAAGTGGCGTTGAGACCAAGTCAAACGGTACGGTTCGCTTTGCGAGCTCGATGCGTTATGTGACGAACCCGAAGAAAGAGCGCATTGCAATTTCGCGCTCGGGTGAAATCATCATCATGGGCGAAAACGATCGCGAGCGCGAACGTCACAAAGTGCCTTATGGCGCAACACTGCAAGTCAATGACGGCGACGTCTTGAAAGCGGGCTCGCGTCTGGCGGCCTGGGATCCGCTCACACGTCCGATCGTATCCGAGTACGCTGGTACGGTGCGCTTTGAGAACATCGAAGAAGGCGGTACCGTTGCGAAGCAGGTTGACGATGTGACGGGCTTGTCGACACTCGTTGTGATCACGCCTAAGACGCGCGGTGGCAAAGTTGCGATGCGTCCTCAGATCAAGCTGATCGGCGAGAAAGGCGAAGAAGTCAAGATCGCCGGAACCGATCACTCCGTTAATATTTCCTTCCCAGTCGGTGCGTTGATCACAGTACGTGATGGACAGCAGGCTCAGGTAGGTGAGGTGCTCGCGCGTATTCCACAAGAGTCGCAAAAGACCCGCGATATTACCGGCGGTCTGCCACGCGTCGCCGAGCTGTTCGAAGCACGTTCGCCCAAAGACGCTGGCATGCTTGCCGACGTGACGGGTACGGTTTCGTTCGGTAAAGATACGAAGGGTAAACAGCGTCTGGTCATCACAGACCTCGACGGCATTGCACATGAGTTCCTAATTCCCAAAGAGAAGCAGGTGCTGGTGCATGACGGCCAAGTTGTGAACAAAGGCGAAATGATTGTTGACGGCCCAGCCGATCCGCACGATATTCTGCGTTTGCAGGGCATCGAGCGTCTCGCGACCTACGTCGTTGACGAAGTACAGGACGTTTACCGTCTGCAAGGCGTGAAGATTAACGACAAGCACATCGAGGTGATCGTTCGCCAGATGTTGCGTCGAATCAACATTGTTGATGCGGGCGATACATCGTTTATTACAGGTGAACAGGTCGAGCGCGCCGAGCTGCTTAACGAAAATGATCGTATGGTTGCTGCCGATAAGCGTCCAGCAGCGTACGACAACATTTTGTTGGGTATTACGAAAGCATCGCTGTCCACGGACTCCTTTATCTCTGCCGCGTCCTTCCAGGAAACAACGCGCGTGCTTACCGAGGCTGCCATCATGGGCAAGCGCGACGAGCTCCGCGGTCTGAAAGAAAACGTCATCGTTGGTCGACTCATCCCAGCAGGTACGGGAATGGCCTACCACGTTGCTCGCAAAGAGAAAGAGGCTTTCGAGGCAGCGGAACGCGAAGCCGCACGCCAGCAGGCCAACCCGTTTGAGGATGCTCCCGCCGCCGCCGAGGCGCCGGAAGCAACCGAGGAATAGGTTAGCCGCCAGCAGAAGGACTCAACCAGACTTAGCTGCGGTAACTATTACGCCGCAGCTAAGTCGGTTGACAGTTAGTGAAGATTTACGATAAGCTATCAGGCTTACCGTAATTTTTGGGGACTCAACAGCTCTGGGCTAGTTGATGTGCCTCGGTAAAAGCAACACCCGCTCTTTTACGGATTTCCGTTTGATGGTGGGTTTGCGCGAGCTGCCCAGGAACGGGAATGCTGAGAACGCGTCGTAGAAAGTAAATCACCGAAGGGTGCGTTGCTGTACGCAAGTATCAGAGATAAAAGGGAATTTGAGGTTATGCCAACCATTAGCCAACTCGTGCGCAAGCCGCGCGAAGTCAGCGTTTCTAAGAGCAAGAGCCCAGCGCTCGAAAACTGCCCTCAGCGACGCGGTGTGTGCACTCGTGTGTACACCACTACTCCTAAAAAGCCGAACTCGGCCTTGCGTAAGGTCGCCAAAGTGCGCCTGACCAACGGTTTCGAGATCATTTCGTACATCGGCGGCGAAGGCCACAACTTGCAAGAACACTCAGTCGTGCTCGTGCGCGGTGGTCGTGTGAAAGATTTGCCAGGTGTGCGTTATCACATCGTGCGTGGCTCGCTCGACTTGCAAGGCGTGAAAGATCGCAAGCAATCGCGTTCCAAGTATGGTGCAAAGCGTCCTAAGAAAGCCAAGTAATTTATTCGTAGCAAATGTAGTGCGCACAGACTTGTTCTGTGGTGTGCAACCGAAGTGTGATGTTCACACAACGGCAACGTAAGTGGTGCATCGTATGGTGTGCCGTGGCTGTGGTCCGAAAAGTTCGCAGTTCAACTGAAATGACACAAAGGAATTGATAT
>JBILHV010000041.1:0-9180 GCA_044350305.1 Burkholderiaceae bacterium | reverse complement strand
GCCACAGGCTTGTGAATCAGAAGTTTGCTGGCCTTGATTTCGGCGATACGGGTTGTGCATGACATCAGAAGTCCGCTACTTCGTCATTTATGGCGTAACAAACTCAGGCAATACTTTTCGCCCCAGCGACTGGGCTGAACGGCTTGCCGGCGTCCTGGCTCCTTACCGCCCGCCTGCCACCTTGGGTGGACATCTATCTTATTCTCCCTACGCCGTGCCGAGTACGTTGGACGGTATGCGTTGCGTGGTGGTGGATGAGCGCCTGCGGCAGATTGAACCGCTTGCCTGGAAATTTGTGCAAGACTTTGCACGCGACAACCAGCTCCAGATAAAGCGTGATTTGACCGAAGACCCTCTTGTTCGACATGGCTGAGGGCTTTCTCGCTCACTAAACACTGCCACCATTTACTTAGACGATTTCGGTCAGGACCTTCCCAGTCTTTAAAAATGCCTCGATATTGTCCAGCATGCAGTCGGTCATTGCACGCCGAGTTTCATTGGTCGCGCTTGCGACGTGCGGCATGAGCACGACATTGTTCATGCTCTTGAGCTGATCAGGCACCTTGGGCTCTTTGTCAAAAACATCGAGCCCAGCACCGCCGAGCGCACCTTCCGCCAACAGACGAACCATAGCGGCTTCGTCAATGACACTACCGCGCGCGATATTCACCACAATGCCTTTGGGGCCGAGGGCGCGTAAAACTTCTTCATTGATCAGGCCTTTGGTGCTGGGACCACCGACGGTCGCGATCACCAGGAAGTCGCTCCAGCGTGCAAGTTCGACTAATGAATCGATATAGCGGTAGTCGACATCCTTGCGCGCGCTGCGGTTATGGTAGGCGACTTCCATGTCAAAACCGAAGCCGCGGCGTGCGATGGCTTCGCCAATACGACCCAAGCCGACCACGCCCAGTTTTTTGCCGCTGACGCGGGTGCCCAGAGTCAGACTACCGACTTTATTTTCCCAATTGTTTGCACGTACAAAACGGTCGCCCCAGGCGATGTTGCGACAGGCGGCAATCAATAAGCCCCAGGCCAAATCGGCGACGCAATCGTTCAGAACATCTGGGGTGTTACTCACCAGAATGTTGCGCGCACGTGCGGCTTCGATATCAATGGTGTCGTAACCAACACCCCAGCTGCAGATGGCGCGCAGTTTAGGGAGTGCCGCAATGACTTTGGCGTTGCAGCCGTGGTTCGCTGATGTCGCGATGATCTCGATGTCTTGCGCATGTTCGCGCAAAAAAGCCTCTTGGTCTGCGGCTTTCCAGTATGCAAGCACATCAAACTTGCCAGCAATTTCGGCGTCTGCCGGTGGATGACCTGCATAGGAGCCGATTTGTAGAATGCGAGGTTTTGTCATGGGAGTCAAACCATTCAGTCAATGTGAAATAACAGGGTACGTATCGAGGCGATGTCGCCACAAAAACAAAACAGCCCAGAAGGGCTGCTTGACTACTTTGATGCATCAGTCACCGAAGCGGCTGAGATCTATATAACTATAGCGCCACGCGAGCGTGGCGTATTCTGCTTAAGCGAGAGATTTGATCGCAGCGGACAAACGGCTCTTGTGGCGAGCGGCTTTGTTTTTGTGGATGATGTTTTTATCAGCCACGCTGTCGATCACGCTTGTTGCTTTTTGCAATACGGCAGACGCAGCAGCCTTGTCACCGGACTCGATCGCGGTACGAACGCGCTTGATAGCGGTGCGCAGCATTGAGCGCAGGCTCGAGTTATGCTGGTTTAGAGCAACGGATTGGCGTGCACGTTTGCGGGCTTGGGCGGTATTTGCCATGAATGATCTGTCTTATTAAGTTGCGGTGTTAAAACTGCGGCGGTAAAACTGCGCCGGTAAAACTGCAATGTTGAAACTCTAAGCCCGCTATTCTAGCACTAAGTGTATGAAATGCCAAACCAATTTCGGTGGGCGTTGCATGGGCCTCTTTCGGCCATGTTTGCGGCTTAGACAGGCGCCCGTCGGAAGTGCTTTGGTCGAAACCCTAAGAGGGCTAAAACAAGCAGGTAAATCAGAACGCTGACCGCTAAAACGCTTGCTAGCAGGCCGATTCGAAGAAACGGCGTGCCTTGCAGAGCCAGCCAGTCGATACGTTGCGCGGCAAACCAAAGGGGAGCAGCCATACAGAGCAGGGCAAAGACTTGTTTAGTAATAAACAACGCCCAGCCCGCACCCGGTTGGTAAATGCCCCGTCGACGCAGGCCGACGTATAAGGCCAGTGCATTCAAGCAGGCACCTAAGCCGATCGACAATGCTAAGCCCGCGTGCGCCAGCCAAGGTACGAAGACCAGGTTGAGAAGTTGCGTGCAGCACAAGATCACAACAGCGATCTTGACGGGGGTACGTATATCTTGCTTGCCGTAAAAGCCGGGGGCTAGAATTTTGACGGCCAAGAGCCCGATCAAGCCGACAGAATAGGCCATGACAGCGGTACGCGTTTGCATGACATCCGCACCGGTAAAGGCACCATAGTGAAAGAGTGTGGCAACCATGGCATCGGCCATCAGCACCATGCACAACGCGGCGGGAAGTCCGAGTACAAGAACTAAACGTAGCCCCCAATCAAGCAGTTGGCTGTACTGAGTCTTGTCGGGATCTGCATCGGCTTTGCTTAAGCTCGGCAGCAATACCGTTCCGAGCGCGACACCGATTAGGGCGGTCGGGAACTCCATTAAGCGGTCGGCAAAGGACAGCCATGTGACGCTGCCAGGCGTGAGCCAAGTCGCGATGTTTGTGTTGATGAGTAGCGAGATCTGTGCGACCGACACCCCGAGTGTTGCGGGAAGCATTTGACGCATGATCCGCCGAACCGTGGGATCTTTGAGTGCGGGCCCAATCGGGCTGAGCAAGCGGGGTCTGAGGTCCAAACGCGATAGCGCCCACCACTGCATGGCGAACTGCGCCATGCCTCCGATCGTGACCCCAATCGCCAGGGAATAGATTGGCTGGTTGAGATGCCCGGCAAGCAAAAAGCTGCTGCCAATGATCGACAGATTCAGCAGCACGGGCGTAAAAGCCGGGACAGCAAATTTACGCCAAGTGTTGAGCACGCCAGACGCAAAGGCTACGAGAGACATGCAAATGATGTAGGGGAACATCAGGCGGGTCATCCAGACTGCTGCGTCGAATTCAGCAGCGCGTGCGGGGTTTGTTAACCCGCTTGCCATGGCCATGACAACCCATGGTGCACCAATCACCCCAATCAGTGTGATGACAAATAGCGCGATGAATAAAGTGAGTGCAACACGATCAAGCAGGACGCGGATCGCTTCTGGTTGTTCGGCGTGTTCGTTGCGTACTTGGCCCAGAATCGGCACGAAGGCTTGTGAGAACGCGCCTTCGGCAAATAACCGACGCAGCAAGTTGGGAATGCGGAATGCCACCCAAAACGCGTCAGTCAGTGCTCCCGCGCCGAAGGTTCGCGCGATGACGATGTCGCGCGCCAAGCCCGTGATCCGTGAGAGCAGCGTGAAGCTGCTGACGGTCGCTGCGGCGCGCAGCATGCTCATTTGGGAGCGAGTCGAATCGCGCCATCGAGGCGAATTGTTTCGCCGTTGAGCATGTCGTTGGTGACGATTTGATGGACAAGTTTTGCGTAGTCGTCGGGGCGTCCCAGTCTTGAAGGAAAGGGGATGCTCGCGGCGAGCGAGTCCTGCACGGCTTGCGGCATGCCAAAGATCATCGGTGTACCAAAAATGCCGGGAGCAATGGTGCAGCAGCGAATGCCCAATGGGGCTAGATCACGTGCAATGGGTAAGGTCATGCCAACGACACCTGCCTTTGAAGCGGAGTAGGCGGCTTGTCCGATTTGCCCATCGTAGGCGGCAACCGATGCGGTGTTGATGAGCACACCGCGTTCGCCTGTTGGCTCGGGATCGTTTTTGCTCATGGCTTCGCTTGCGACACGAATCATGTTGAAACTGCCAATCAGGTTGATGCTGATGACTTTTTGAAACATATCGAGCGGATGCGCCCCATTTTTTCCGACCGTTTTGGCGGCTGGCGCAATGCCGGCACAGTTCACGAGTCCGAAGAGTTTGCCAAGCCCTAAGGCTGCAGCCACCGCTGCCTGGGCGTCTTTTTCTTGTGTGACATCGCAGTGAATGTAGTGTTGTCCAAGTTCGGTCGCGAGAGCTTGGCCAGCTTCGTCTTGTACGTCAGCCAATACAACACGTGCGCCGTGTTGGCTCAGCATTTTGGCTGTGCCTGCTCCTAAGCCTGAGGCACCACCTGTGACGATGAAGACTTTGTTTTTGATTTCCATAAATTTTGGTGATGCTTTGCAGTAGGGAATAAGGAACAGGAATCGGCGTTATACAAGCGCTTTGAAAATTTTGTGTTTGATGTCATCCACAGAACCGACGCCTTGAACTTTGTGATAGCGCGGTGCGTTCGTATCGGTCAACGCCCAAGCAGAGTAGTAGTCGACGAGCGGACGTGTTTGATCCCGATAAACCTGAAGGCGATGACGAACGGTTTGCTCTTTGTCATCATCGCGTTGCACGAGCGGCTCGCCCGTTAGGTCATCGTGCTCTGCAACTTTTGGAGGATTGAAACGCACATGGTAGCTGCGCCCGCTTGCTGGGTGCACGCGTCGCCCGCTCATGCGCTCGATGATGTCTTCTTCGGGCACAGCGATCTCGACCACGAAATCTAATCCCACCTTTGCGTCTTTCAGTGCATCGGCCTGAGGAATCGTGCGTGGAAATCCGTCGAACAGATAACCGGTTTGGCAGTCTGCTTGCTGCAATCTGTCCTTCACTAAACCAATGATGATGTCATCGGATACCAATCCGCCAGCATCCATGATTTTTTTTGCGGCCACGCCCAAAGGGGTTCCCGCTTTGACAGCCGCGCGCAACATATCGCCGGTCGAGATTTGTGGAATACCGTAGTGTTCAGTGATGAACGCCGCTTGCGTGCCTTTGCCGGCGCCTGGAGGTCCAAGCAGGATGAGACGCATGTGAACTCCTGAAGCATTAAGTAGAGAAGACGGTTGATATTATGCCGCATTGCAGCAGGCGGTGCAGAGGGCTGCGCTAAGCGCTTACCCTGAGGGGTTGATGCGTTGCGCCACGATTCGTCGCACGCGCTCAAGGTCGGGAGGGGTATCGACCCCAGCGCCCGGGTGGCTTAGAAGGGGTAAAACCGTGATGGGATAGCCATGTTCCATGGCGCGTAGCTGCTCGAGCGACTCGATTTGTTCAAGCGTGCCGGGTGCGAGCGTGGGGAATAGTTTAAGAAAGCTGACGCGCAAGGCATATAGCCCGATGTGGTGCTTGGCAGGGAGGTTGGGTGCCAGGGTGCGCTCGCCGGTCGCGAGAGCATCTCGGTGCCAAGGAATGGGTGCACGGGAAAAATACAACGCTCGGCCTTGACGGTCGCACACGACCTTCACGATATTGGGATTAAACAAGGCTTCGGCATCGATGATTGGCGCCGCGCAGGTAGCGATGGCTGCTTGTCTGTCAGACGCCAAAAGTGCTGCCACCTGATTAATGAGTGCGGGGTCAATTAATGGTTCGTCTCCCTGCACGTTGACGACAATCGCATCGTCGGCCAACGCAAGCGCGGCCGCGGCTTCTGCGAGCCGATCTGTACCAGAGGGATGTTCTTCTCGTGTCATGAGGTATTGCACACCGTGGGCTTGGCAAGCTTGTGCAATCGCTTGATGGTCTGTCGCGACCACGACGCGCGCTGCCTGGGATTGCGTGGCTTGTTCGGCAACCCGAATCACCATCGGTTTGCCTGCAATGTCGGCAAGCATTTTTCCGGGTAGTCTCCTCGAGGCGTGTCGAGCGGGAATGATGACCGTAAAGGCGTGCATGAAAATTGTTCCGCCGGCTCAGGCGGGGAATTCGGGTTCTTGCGCCGATAGTGCGCGCGCCTGGGCTTCTAACATCACAGGGACACCATCGCGAACCGGGAAGGCAAGACGATCTACTCTGCAGACCAGTTCGGTGTGGTCCGGATTTGGGTATAGACGCCCTTTGCAGAGAGGGCAGACTAAAAGATCAAGTAGTCGAGTTTGCATAGCGCTATTGTAAACACTCAGTGCAGTGCTGTCTGTATTTGCTTGAGGCGGTCGTCCAGCCACTGCGCGAAATGTGGGTCTGAAAAGGTACTGTGCACCTGTGCGACCCAGATTTTGTCATCGGATAGGGCGTCGCACTTCACGGCGTCTTTCGAAGTGATGATCACGATTTCAGCTCTCGGCGCGCAAAGCGTCGTCGGGGTAAATGTGTGGTGATCCGGCAGAGGGGTGGTGCGTTGAAGTTGCAAACCGAGCGTGCGTAGATCGACAAAAAAGCGCTCCGGCGCACCAATACCTGCGTAGGCATAGACTGATTTATTCGCGCAGAATGCAAGGAACTCGTTCGGACTTAGCTGCTGCTCGCTGGCGAGCTGTTTAAAGCCAGAAATACTCATTCTCGCTTCAAGTTCTTTGGGCGCCAAACCGTTGCTTGGCGGGGCGCGCTCGGCGTGAGTCAAGCGAGTGATGAGCGCATCGACGGTGCGCAATCTTGACGGAGGATCCCGCAGAGGCCCGGCGGGCAACAGCCATCCGTTACCCACCCCGCGCGTGTCTTGAACCACGAGTTCGATGTCGCGCGCGAGGGTGGCATGTTGCAATCCATCATCTGAAACAATGACATTTGTTTGGGGGTAGTGTTTCAACAGCGCCTGCCACGCAAGTCGTCGGTTTGGATGCACGGCGACGGGCACGCCCGATTCGCGCGCGATGAGCGCAGGTTCGTCACCAAACCGTGCGGCATCGATCGCGCCACAACCGGTCAAAGCGTCTGCGCCTGCTTGTACGCCGTAGCCACGACTGATCACGCCAGGGTGCCAGCCTTTAGCGCGCAGTTGTTCAAGGAGCGCGATCACGACCGGTGTTTTACCCGTGCCTCCGATGTAGAGGTTGCCGACCATGATGACTGGGATGGGCGCGCGAGGGGATTGTGCCGCGATGGTACGCAAACTGATGCGGCGAATCGCTAATACGAGGTACGCCACTAACGAAAACGGCGCCATGACCCAAGCCCAGAGTCCCCGGCGTAGCCACTGCCGATGCAGCCATCCCACCAGGGAAGGGCCGAGGCTGAGTGCTTTCACTCTTTAGCCTGTGTCGCAAATTGCACACGTCCGATACCGCCCTCGCGCGCGGCTTGCATCGCAAACACAACAAACTGATGGGGTGCAAGGCTATCGGCCCGGATTAGCACAATCGGAGGATCCAGTTGCTGAGCGGCAAATTTGAGGGCCGCGGCCAATTCGCTGCTCGCGATGATCTTGCCTGCGACGGCAAAGCGACCATCTTGTGAGATGGCGAGCTCAATGGGCAGTGCGTCAGCGACTTCCGCGTTCGCTTGTGGCAAATTAATTTTGATCGCTTGCTGGCGAGCGAAGGTGGTTGTAGCTGCCAAAAAAATCAACATCACGAGCAACACATCAATCAGTGGAATGAGATTGATGTCTGGGCTGTCATCGTTCAGATTTGTGGTGCGAAAGTTCATGATCGCGTTTGGTTCCCGCGCAGACTTGTGACAACCTTGCGCGCGGACTGCTCCATTTGAACGAGCAGTGCTTGGACGCGAGATTTGAAATGCCGATGCGCGATCACGGCGGGGATCGCGATCAGGATGCCAAAACCGGTGTTGTAGAGCGCGATCGAGATGCCACGCGCGAGTTCGGTCGGGTCTGAGCCATCTGGCCGGTAAGCGGCAAAGATTTCGATCATTCCTATGACCGTACCGAAAAGACCAAGCAGCGGTGCAATCGTAGCAACCGTCGCCAAGGCGGGAAGATAGCGCTCGAGCTGAAAGGCCACATCACGCCCCGCGTCCTCGGCGACAACGCGTAGTTCGTTGGTAGAGAGATCACGATGGCTAAGGATTTCAGCAAGCACTTGGCCTAGCGCAGAGGACTGACGGAGTTTTTCGATGGCCTCAGGCTGGGCAGCGTTCGCGCGCACCATTTGCAAGACTTGATTGGTAAGCTCAGGAGGGGCGATCCGCCGGCGTTGCAGGCTCAGGGAGCGCTCGATCACAATCGCCAACCCCGCGATTGAAACTAGAATTAGCAGCCAAATTGGCCAACCAGCCTGAATAACGATTGAGTGCAAAACATACCTCCTGGGAGGGGTGATAAATCTATCCACAGAACTTGTGGATAATTATGTGCGTATCTTTGTAAATGACGGAAAACGTTGAGTATCCCTCAATTGATCAAAAAATGAGCAGTTTTCAAAGCGTTGATAATTAAGTCAATTAATTCAATTGGTTATGATGAAATTGTAATTGAGTTTAGTACGTGTGGCTAGTTTTTATTATGTCACAATGACTTAATCCGATTTTATTGCGTTTGTGGACATATATGCCTTCAAGAGCCTCATGAATAAAGAATTTCAGACAGAAAACGTAGGCCAGACGCGGGATATTTTGTCAGTTAGCGAGTTAAATCGCGCTGTTTCGCGCTTACTTGAGCAAAGCTTTGATGTGAGCTGGGTGCGCGGTGAGATTTCCAACTTTACGCCAGCAGCGTCGGGGCATTGGTATTTCACCCTCAAGGATGACGCGGCGTCTGTTCGGGCAGTGATGTTCAGGGGACGTGCCTCCGCTGTGGGTTTTTCTCCCAAGTCGGGCGATTCCGTTGAAATTCGGGGTCGTGTCACGTTATATGAAGCGCGTGGTGAATACCAAGTGCAGGTTGAGCAGATGCGTCGAGCCGGTTTGGGCTCTCTCTTTGAGGCGTTTGTTGCGCTGAAAGCCAAGCTTGAGACCGAAGGCTTGTTTGACCCCGAGCAAAAGCGTGAACTTCCTTTGTATCCACGCGCGGTCGGGATTGTGACCTCGTTGGCTGCTGCCGCCTTGCGTGACGTGCTCACCACGTTGGCACGCCGTGCGCCCCACCTGTCTGTGGTGATCTACCCGGCCGCTGTGCAAGGCGCGGAGGCGGCGTTGCAGCTGCGCCAGGCCCTGGCCCAAGCGAACGAGCGTCAGGAGGTCGATGTGGTCCTCTTAGTGCGAGGGGGTGGCAGTATTGAGGACCTTTGGAGCTTTAACGACGAAGGGCTGGCGCGTGATATTGCCTCAAGCCTCTTGCCGGTCGTGTCTGGCGTTGGGCATGAAACAGACTTCACGATTGCGGACTTCGTGTCCGAT
>JBILHV010000314.1:0-2993 GCA_044350305.1 Burkholderiaceae bacterium | reverse complement strand
GGAGTACTTTGAAAAAGCGATCTGGCATGATGCCGGTGCTGAATCTCGCGGCGCTTGGATGATAAACGGCAACGAACAAACTTCAACCTATCAAGGATTCAGCGCAAGACCTCATGATTGGATTCGGTTGGGTGTAATGGTTCTTAATGAACTTGGTAACAAAGATTCATGCTTTGGAAAGTTTCTTACGGATGCAACATCTAAACAAATCGCTTCAACAGGCCCAGCGGCTTCCTATGGCTATCAGATTTGGATCGGCTGCCATACATCGGAAACTAATTTTTGTTTCGTAGGGTTTGGCGGGCAGTATTTGCTTTTCAATGTCGCGACCAATACGGTTATCTATCACCATGCCACGACTTTCT
The DNA here is from genome assembly GCA_044350305.1 of Burkholderiaceae bacterium. Classification (GTDB taxonomy): domain Bacteria; phylum Pseudomonadota; class Gammaproteobacteria; order Burkholderiales; family Burkholderiaceae_B; genus Zwartia. Next base: position 2,628 of record JBILHV010000314.1, on the reverse strand, counting down.
CACGTGCTGTATGGGACACACCTAAAGTAATGGATACCCTGATACCAGCATTAGCTAAAGCGAAGTAAGGGTCACGTGCGTGGAGCGACGTGGACACCTAGTTTACCGATTGAGCGACACTTAAGTTCGATAGCGCTCACGAACCCGCTGCACAGCCTCACGCGCCAATATCGCCGAGAGGCCGCAATACTCTGTCGGATCCATCAACTTAGTAATGGCTGCAGAATGCAAACGCTCGGTCACACGCGGGTCTGCACTTAACAACTCACCAAACGCCTTGTTTTCAACAAACGCCGCTTGCGCCGCATCATAAACAACGTCATGAGCATGTTGTCGCCCAAGCGTTGCCCCCAGGGTCAGCATCACGGCCTCGGCCATAATGAGCCCGCCACTCAGATCGAGGTTTTTTCTCATCCTCTGTGGATCGAGTTTTAAGCCTCGCATCACTTGCACCAAGCGCACCAACATATCGCCTGTCGCGATACAGGCACGAGACTCCGCGGTGTCGATCATTAACGAAGTCGTGCGATCAGCCTCATGCTCGGTTTGCATCGCTTCCAGCGCCAAGGGTACTTGAGCACGAATTTCTGCAGCCGCAGCAATGATGTCTTGGCACAATTTTGGGTTACGTTTTTGCGGCATTGTCGAGCTACCGACGGTACCAGGAGGAACCGGCTCTTCAACCTCGGCGAACTCAGTTTTCATGAGCTCATAGATTTCTCGCGCGATTTTTCCGCAGGTGGCCGCGAGCATTGCGAGCACGCAGACATTTTCTGTGAAATGATCTGAAATCGAGCGCGAGGGGACCCGCATTGACGTCATGCCAAGCCTCTCGCCCATTCCTCTTTGCACCGCGGGACCTTGTTCACCTAGCGAGGCGTAGGTGCCGGCTGCCCCACCCAGCATCGCCACAAAAATACGTGGAGCGGCCTGCTCTAGTCGCTCGAGATGTCGCAGTATTTCATCAATCCAAGTTGCGACTTTCAGCCCAAACGTCGCCGGGACGGCATGCTGCCCGTGTGTACGCGCCGCGATCGGCATGTCTGCGCTTTTTTCTGCTAAGTCGGCCATTGCTTCTAGGAGATCTTGAAGCAACTGAACAAAAATTTGATGCGCCTGACGCAGCACCAACAAATCGCCCGTTTGAGTAATATTTTGTGTAGTGGCTCCCCAGTGGACCCAACCACCATGGGGCTCCCCGACTAATTGGCTCAGTTCCCACACCAAAGGCACGAGTGTGTGTCCCGTGCGTGCGAAGCCTTCATCGATGCGAGCACGATCCATCAGTGAAACATCTGCACACTTTGCAATGGCGGCGGCTGCCTGCTCTGGAATGATGCCTAAAGCCGCCTGTGCTTGCGCCAACGCCACCTCAACATCCAACCAGGCTTGCCAACGATTTTCTAATTTATAGAGGGCGCGGATTCCGGGATCACTGACTCGTGTTGCGGTGGGCAGTTCGTCGCTCATTGGTGGTCTCCTTCAGATCAATTCGTCGCGGGCTAGCCAAAACCGCCGCTAGGCTTCATCATACCTAGGTTTCTCTCGCAAGCGACAGAGCATCAAGCGCTGCAAACTTGAGGCACTGCCTTTAGGCCTGACATGCACAAGAAAGTTGCCACTAAGCTGCTTTGTGCAGCACTGCGTTAGGCTGTATTGCCAGTGTTAGACTAAGACGTACCTATAAAACGAGTAGCGATTCAGAAAACCCAGAGCAACTTGCCTAACGGGCAAAGGTGCTTACGCGTTTAGCGGTTGTGGTCGTTTGCCAATTAGTCGCCACTTCTTCCATTGTGTAAAGGACTAGCCATGTATAGACGCCCAGCCTTTGTAGATTTACCCAGACCCAATGGCGAAACGCTTCCCCTAGCTTGGGGACTTGAAAAAGAAAATGTCGGCATGCTCGCAGCGATTAGCGCCGAATATGCAGCTCAGGCAGCCAGCTTGGTTCGAAACGGTGAGCGGGTTAATCTGGATTTACCCCTGCACTTACCACTTGGGGCCGTGCCTGCACATTCGCACCGTATCCGAGAAGCCCCTATTCATGAGCTCGTGACTGACACATATGAAGGCTTACTCATACGCGATGACTGCGTAACGTTTCACCCGCAGGCCTCTTCGCAATGGGATAGCCTCGCGCACGTTGGCGACCCAGTGCACGGGTTTTATGACGGCGCACAAAGCAAAGATATTCATTTGGGGGATGGCTCGCGCAACGGGGTTGATCGATACGCAGATTTTGGAATCTTTACCCGTGGGATCTATATCGATTTACCTGAGTTTTACGCAAACAATCAACGGCACTGGTCTGCACTAGGCTCTCAGATATGTAGTGCCAATGATTTACGACTGGCGCTTGAGCAAAGTGAAGTCAAACCCCAACTGGGTGACGTGCTGTGTGTACGCACAGGATGGCTTGAGGCCTTTAACAAGGCAAGCCCTGAAGGCAAGAAAACAATATTTCAGGGACGCGATTATTCAGGCTTGGCAGGCGACGAGTCCATGTGGCAGTACTTGTGGGATGCGGGCTTTGCGGCAGTCGCAAGCGATTCAGTCACCGTCGAAGCATGGCCTTTAGAACAAGGCAAACCTAGCCTGCACCTTGCCATTGCGCGCCTTGGTCTCGTC
>JBILHV010000040.1:0-9193 GCA_044350305.1 Burkholderiaceae bacterium | reverse complement strand
AAGCCGAGTCGCTCCAAAGCCCCAACACGATAGTTATGGACGAGCACATCGGCTTGCTCAATGAGTTCGCGTGCAATCTTGACGCCTTCCGGCGACTTCAAATCAATGGCCATCCCGCGCTTATTCCGATTAGCCGCGGCATAGTAATAGCTCAGGGAGTCATGAAAGAATGGCGACCACGCACGGCTATCGTCGCCAACTTCTGTTCGCTCGATCTTGATGACATCTGCGCCATAGTCCCCCAGCAGCATGCCGCAGAAGGGCCCCGCCATTGCCACACTGATTTCTACAACTTTAATTCCTGCAAGCGGTGCCGTCATCTCTATCCCACCTATAACTCATTTTTGTAGCGCTCAAGCATTTCCGCATCTGTTTCAGACGGCCCAGACATGTTCGTCTGCTCACCAATCATCTGTCCCATCGTCGGCAAACATCCTCGATCAATTTTTTTAGAGGCATCCCACAACTGCGAGCGCATAAACGCCTTCGCACAATGAAGATACGCTTGCGTGACATCGACCTGAATCACCAACTTAGGCGGCTTTAAGTCAGATTTACAAAGCCGCAACAGATCGTCAGCAGTCGTCAGGTGTGCATTGCCGTTGACGCGCAGCGTTTCATCCACGCCAGGAATCATGAACAACATCCCGATTCGTCCCGTATGGATAATATTTTCTAGCGTATCCAGTCGATTATTTCCCGGTGAATCCGGAATTAACACCTGCCCGGCTGCAGTGACCTTTACAAAACCAGGGGGACCACCTCGTGGCGACGCATCCAAAGCATGATCCGCCCCCTGGCTCGCCAACACAACGAAAGGCGACAGCGCAATGAACTGACGGCAGTGCCCGTCCAATGCGGATAGCTGCTTTTTTACCGCACGCTCCTTCGGTAAAGCATACAAGGTGCGCAGTTGCTCGATCGAATGAATAAACATGGCGATCAGCTCATCGACACCACAATTTTGCCAAAATGTTGGTTGCCACGCATTTTTGCGAACGCATCTGCGATCTTGTCAAAACTGTACGTACTGTCGATTGGCAAGGCTAACTTACCCGACTCAATATGCGGCCACAGATCCCCCATTGCCCGCGAAGCTATGTCGCGCACCTCTTCAATGCTGCGAGTCCGAAACGTAACGCCCGTGTACTTAATCCGCTTGGCTGCATGCAGATCAAAGTCAAATTCTGCGAACCTTCCGGCAAGTCGCCCGACGTTTACAACGCGGCCTAAGACGGCGCAGGCTTCTAGATTTGGTGTGCCGAACTTACCCGACAATTGATCAACAATCAGATTCACACCTTTTCCGCCATTCGCCTCTGTTGCGAGCGCAGGCCATGTTGGATCGCTGTTATCAATCGCGAAATCAGCACCGTATTTTTTTAACTGTGCCAGTCGGCCAGGGTTGGACGATGTGCCAATAACGGTTTTCGCGCCCATGACCTTAGCAATTTGCATCGCCATGAGCCCCACGCCCGAGGATGCGCCTTGTATTAATACGGTCTCACCGGCACGCATTTCACCGGCCGTGATGAGTGCGTTGTGCATCGTTAGAATTGAAATAGGCAAGGTTGTTGCTTGCTCATAGGTCATGGACGCAGACGGGATAGGCATGACACGCCCCCAGTCCGTCACGACATACTCCGCATAACCTCGCGTACCTGAACACATCACACGATCACCAGGTTTTATGCCGCGCACGCGTGCGCCAACCTCCACGACTTCGCCTGCCCACTCCATCCCAGGAATCGTCCCGGGCCCCCCGACGCTGCCGTGCTGCCCACCCGACAGCACGCCAAGGTCGGCACGATTAAGCGCATAAGCGTAGGCTCGCACGAGCACCTGATCTTCATTGGGCTTGGGCATAGGCGCTTGCCCAATCTCAAATCCTGTCTCGGTTAACACAACTGCTTTCATAGCCTTTCCTTTTTTTAAATTAGATATCGGCGCGATAGGCCGCCATCACCGACGGCACTTTCACGTTATCGTGTTGCGGAGGTCAGTCCACCATCAACAACGAGCGTTTGTCCGTTGATGTATCGGGCTTCGTCGCTCGCAAGAAAAACAACGGCATGTGCGACATCCCAAGATTCGCCCATGTATCCTGCCGGCACTTGTTTGTGACGATGCGCGACAAATCCCTCGAAGTCACCTTTGGCATATTTGTCCGCGAGGCGTTTAACTAAGGGGGTAAACATTAAGCCAGGTGCAACACAATTTAAACGGATGCCGCGGTCAGCGTAGATCACTCCGGTCGTCTGCATGAGCTGCTGGAGAGCGCCCTTGCCCGCTGAATAACCAACCTGGGGCTTACCGATATAACGCAGCCCCGCAACGGAAGAAATGCTCACCACTGAGCCATTGCCTTGGGCTTCCATGATGGGTAATACATATTTACAAGCAAGAAACGCACCCTTGACGTTTACATCGAGCTGTTCATCAAACACAGCCTCCGACATAGTCACAGGATCGCCCGGTTCAGACCGACCTACGTTATTGACCAAGATATCGATACGACCATATTTGGCCATACAGGCATCGACGAGTTTTTTAACGTCGTCTGCTTTTGTGGCATCGGCGACCATCACGCCTGCCGAGCCGCCTTCTTGCTCAATGATTTTTTGCGTTTGCTCCGCTGCCTCTAAATTGAGGTCTGAGCCGAACACCTTTGCGCCCTGGCGCGCGAGTGCTACGGCAATCGCCTTGCCGTTTCCCCATCCCTCACCGAGCGTGCCACAACCCGTGACTAATGCAACTTTGCCGTCTAGTCTGAACACAATGCCCCCAAATGATTTTTTTTATATTGAGCATCATATTACCCGCCCGAGACCAAGCGGGCAAAAGCCTTTTGAACGGCGGGCTCAGCAGCATAAAAAACTGTCGCGCTCACGCCGCTACGCACAACCAGTCGCGGTGCAATCAACCACGTTAGGCGGGGAACATAAATAAATTTAGCTTGTCTGATCTGATCAATCGCGATGCGTTTATTCCAGATCCATGTCTGCTCGATCACTCCATTGCGAATCGAGGTGCGACTTTTAAGCATCCAAAAATAAATCAGCCCGGTCGCGAGCGCTGCGCACCCCCACACCACGGCGGCGGTGTTCGTGAGCTCGGACCATTGCATCTCCTGCAACGCAGGCATCCCGGAGAGCACGATCGCGGCGACAAATAATGTCGCCATGATTTTGATCAGCAAGGGAAAGGCAGGCCCCTCGACGGCAACGTCGTCAGCGATTCCGTCGGTGGTGACTGATCCCTCACTCATTTTGCTTGGGGGGTGTTTTTCATCAAGTCACGCATCAGGTTGTTGACTGTGTCCTGATCATTCTGATCGTCTGATTGCTGCAAGTCGTTGGCAGGCACTTCGATTCTGATTGTCTTTAAATCTACCTCTATTGGCTTATCCAAAAAGACCGTCACCGTTTGGGGGAAGAAAATGACAATGACAACAAGCGTCAGTTGCAACAACACCCAAGGGATCGAACCCAGATAAATGTCCTTAGATAAAACCTTGGCTGGTAACGATCCAGACTTAAACAGATTGTCCGCCGTGCTCCGTAAATAGAACAGCGCGAAACCGAACGGTGGATGCATGAAGCTGGTTTGCATATTGACGCACAACAGCACGCCAAACCAAATCATATCGATACCAAGCTTGCTCGCGACCGGCGCAAGCATGGGAAGAATGATGAAGGCGATCTCGAAAAAATCTAAAAAGAAGGCCAGGAAGAAGACGAAAATATTGACGACAAACAAAAAGCCTGTCTGCCCACCCGGCAAACTAGTCAGCAGATGTTCGATCCAGATGGCACCGTCTACGCCTTGAAATACCAAGGAGAACACGCGCGAGCCGATCAAGATAAAAACGACCATGGCGGTGATACGCATCGTTCCCGTCATCCCGTCACGCACGACTGCCCACGACAGGCGACGATGGAACGCCGCCAGCAAAATTGCCCCGACCGCACCCATTGCACCCGCCTCAGTCGGGGTCGCAATCGCTGTCGTCATAAAGGGTAGACCACCCATACTGCCGAGTACGGCAAAAATCAGCAGTGCCGATGGAATGATGCCGCGCAGACACTTGCGCCATAACGTCCAGCCATGCAAGGTGCGCGCCTCTGGGGGCAAGCCCGGCACGTGGTTAGGGCGCAGTCGGGAAAGCGCAAAGGTGTAAAGAAGAAAAATAAGTATCTGTAGGATGGAAGGGCCCCAAGCGCCCTTGTACATATCTCCCACAGAGCGGCCTAATTGATCTGCCATCACGACAAGCACCAAAGAGGGAGGCACAAGCTGCGTGATCGTTCCGGAGGCGGCCAATACGCCCGTTGCGTAGCGCATGTTGTAGCCATAGCGCATCATCACCGGCAACGAGATCATCGCCATCGCGATCACCTGTCCGGCGACAGTGCCCGTGACCGCACCTAAAATAAATCCTACGAGAATGACAGAGTAACCAACACCGCCGCGAATGGGGCCAAACAATTGCCCCATTGAATCGAGCATGTCTTCGGCGAGTCCGCACTTTTCAAGTACCGCCCCCATCAGGGTAAAAAATGGGATAGCCAGCAATAAGTCGTTAGACAAGATACTGAAAATGTTCAGCGGCAAGTTGTACATAAAGGCAGCGGGAAACCATCCCATCTGAATGGCAATAAAGCCACTGAGCAACCCCAGAGCAGACAACGAAAACGCAACAGGAAATCCAATCAACATGATCAGAATCAGCCCCATGAACATCACGGGTGCGAAATTTTCCATGCTCATTGGAGTGGCCTCTCGTAGGTCAGATCCATCTGATAGGCACCCATTAACCAGCCGACGCGCTTAATCAGTTCAGCAACACCTTGCAATGCCATCAACGCAAAGCCCAGCGGCAATAACATCATGACAGGCCAGCGAATAAGGCCTCCGGCATTTCCGGAAATTTCACCTGAAACGTACATCCCCACAAACAACGGCCAAGAGAGGTACGCAAATAAGAGCATCGCAGGCATCAGAAAGAACGTGAGCCCAAATAGGTCGATCCAGACGCGACTCTTACTTTTTAATGTTCCGTAAATTACATCGACACGGACATGCTCATTGACGCGCAAGACTTGTGCAGCACCAAGCATCACACAGGCGGCGAATAAATACCATTGAATTTCCAGCCAGCCATTTGAGCTGTAAGAAAACGTGTAGCGCATCACGGCATTGCCTGCGCTGATCAAGCTGCAAAGCAAGACCGCCCATTTCGCAAATACGGCAAAAAAATCACTCACCCGATCAATCAGGCGCGCCAAAACCAGTAACTGAGTCATTCCTGTATCCCCGAGCGTTGAGCCGCGCCATCACAACAAGGCGCGAGCTGAAGGCTAACGTCAGATCATAACGAAATGTGCAAGACGAAACCCTACTTTCAAGTGGGTTTTAGAGATCAACAGACCCGTGGTTTACCCTTAGAGGCAGGGCGGGTCCTCGGCTATCGCGCATCCGAAAGCCAACGCTCGGTCAGCCGCACGAAGTAACTCGCACCCACTGGGATAATTGAGTCGTTGAAATCATAGGAGGTGTTGTGCACGACACAGGCGCCCTCTCCATGCCCGTCCAAACGATGCTTGCCTTCGCCATTACCGATAAAGGCATAACAACCTGGCTTGACCAACAGCATGTGCGCAAAATCTTCTCCTGCCATCACTCCGGGATACTGATCGTTGACCATATCCGGTCCTACGATCTCTCGCATAATCTGCGCCGCAAAATCCGCCTCGTTCGCATGATTGACGACGGGCGGTGAGGCGCGTCGGAAAAAAATATCTGCCTCACATTCATGGGCCAGTGCCGTCTGCGTGGCGAGCGTACGTAGTCGCTCTTCCAAACGATCGAGTGCCGAGACCGAAAACGTGCGGATCGTGCCACCCACAGAGGCGGAATTTGGGATCACGTTGGGGGCCGAAGAGCCTTCAAGTTGCGTCACAGCCAATAGCGCGCGCTCCGTGCCAGGGATTACCTTTGCGACAAGGCCCTGCAACGCCGTGGCCAACGACAAGACAGGCGTAATCGGATCGGTTCCGGTATGCGGCAGCGATGCGTGCGTACCCTGTCCCTTGATGGTGACTTTAAACGTGCTGCTTGAGGCCATCAGCGGGCCGCGATTCAAGGCAAATCCACCAACCGACCCGATCGACCAATTATGTAAACCGAAAATAGCTTCGCAAGGAAAACGCTCAAATAAACCATCATCGATCATTTTCTTGGCGCCGGCCTTGCCCATTTCCTCAGCTGGCTGAAAAACAAAATGTACCGTACCGTCAAAGTTACGCGTCTGCGACAGATGCCAAGCCGCAGCAAGAAGCATGGTGGTGTGCCCATCATGACCACAGGCGTGCATCTTGCCGTCATTCGTCGATCGATGTTCAAACTGATTCAACTCTTGGAGCGGCAGTGCATCCATATCCGCACGCAAACCAATCGTGCGCTTGCTGCTCCCGGCCTTCAGCACACCCACAACACCCGTACCGGCAATGCCGCGGTGTACCTCGATGCCCCATTCTTTTAATAGACCGGCCACAATCTCAGACGTACGGTGCTCGTCAAAGCCAAGTTCTGGATGCGCGTGGATGTCACGGCGAATGTTGATAAAGCGACTGTAGTCTGTAAAAGCGTCATTAACTTTCATAGTGTGGCGACCATTAGATACGTTAATTAAAAATGAGATAATGAATAAAGTGTGTTCACGATTCAGCAGATTTTTTGTGTGCAGCAAGCGCCATCAAACGCCGATCACGCCAAAGTCGTCGCGCCAACAGTTGTTCTTTGGGCAGCCGTGCACGACGTTGGGCTTCAAGTTTTTGGATGACTTCTTCGGACCAGTGGTCTGTGGAAGTTTGCTCGAGCGACATCGCCTGATACATTTCATCAAATCGATGTGCGTAATCAGCCAATCCGTCGGGGGCGTTGAGATCGATCGTCTCAAACGGCCCCATGAACGACCAGCGCAAGCCCAAGCCTTCTTTGACCGTGACATCTAATCCTTCGGCATCAACATAGCCGTTTTCTACCAGCCGGAACGCCTCGCGCAACAGCGCACCTTGCAAACGATTTAGGACAAACCCCTTGAGTTCTTTCAGGATTTTTACAGGCTTTTGACCGACACCTTCCATCACATCCCAGGCACGTTGCACCACTGCGGCATCCGTCCAAGGCGCACCGCATATTTCAACGACAGGCACAAGGTACGGCGGGTTAACCGGATGGGCAATCAAGCATCGTGCGCGCCCCGCGAGCTCTTTCGTAAAGGCAGAGGCGGGAATGCTAGACGTGGAGCTTGCCAAAACAGCCGTCGGCGCGGCAAGCGCATCCATCTTTGCGAAGATTTCCTTTTTCATGTCGAGCCGCTCCGGCAGACTCTCTTGTACGTATTGCGCATCAGCCAACGCCTCCTCTAACGTCGCCACACTCTTGATGCGCGCCGTCAGACCTGCCGGATCCGTAATAAGCCCAGCCGCATGTAAGTCGGCGACTTGCTTTGCAATCAACGTCTGCGCATGCGTGACCGCCGCCGGGTCACCGTCCCACATGCTGACTTGATGCCCACCGCGCGCAAAAACGATCGCCCACGCTTGGCCCACCAGGCCCGAACCTACGATTGCAATATTCATATCCATTCCTTGCTAAGGTCACTGGCGCACTGCACCGCAACATTGAAGCGTGCTGAGTTGGAACAGCTTAACAAGTTACCTGATCGAGCACCAGCACATGCCCTGCATCTAAGGGATGCGGGAGCACCGCCATCTCCAGACCAAAGGTCTTCTTGAGTGCCTGGGGCGTCAAAGCGAACTGCGGCGCACCCTGCGACTCGACACGCCCATCTGCCAGCAGCACCAAACGATCACACCATCGCGCAGCGAGATTAATATCGTGCAGCGCAACAAGCACGCCTGCTTTGTATTGCGCAGCAAACAATCTTAGGCAGCGCATCAGCTCAATCTGGTGTCGTGCATCCAAACTCGCTGCGGGTTCATCCAGAAGAATAAAAGGCGGCGCGCAGCTTGCGGCAATGGCCAAGCCTTGGACTAATACGCGCGCAAGTTGTACCCGTTGCTGCTCACCACCAGACAACGCCAAGTAGTGCCGTGGTCCCAGACCCGTTATGTCCGCCCAAGTCAGCGCCTGCAGCACCCAAGCCTCGACGGCTGCAGGGCTCGCCTCAGCAAACGGGTAGGCCCCCATTTCGACAACTTCTGCCACCGTCATATCAAAGGCCAGACTCGGCTTTTGTGGCAGGACCGCTCGCCGACGAGACTGCTCTGTTATATCCAGCTCGGTCAAACTACGGCCCGAGAGTGTGATCTGGCCCGCAGCAGCAGGAATCTCACCGGCGATGGCGTCAATCAGTGTCGATTTCCCTGCACCGTTTTCACCTAAGAGGCCAACGATCTCCCCAGGCTTCACTGCAAGGCTGATGTCATCGAGCACCAGGCGCCCAGCACGCAATAGCCTTACAGCTTGTAGGTTTATGGTCATGGGCTCGCCATCTATTAGTGCGGGTTATTCGGTGCTTTGCAATTTCACGCCATTTAGGTACATTCGAGTTGTAAATCTGCCGGCCTATTTGGGTCGTAACAATTAAAAAAGCGGGAGACAAGCATGGCAACTGTAAATTTGAGTGTAAACGGCAAGTCACACAAAGTCGAAATTGAAGACGACACGCCGCTGCTGTACGCACTGCGAGATCATCTTGAAGTCAACGGACCTAAATTTGGCTGCGGACTCGGGCAATGTGGTGCCTGTACGGTTGTTGTAGACGGGCAAGCCGTGCGTTCGTGCGTGACACCGACAACCGCCATGCAAGGCAAGAACATCACCACGCTTGAAGGTCTAGGAAGCTCAAAAAAACCGGGCAAATTGCAGCAAGCCTTCATTGATGAGCAGGCCGTGCAGTGCGGCTACTGCATCAATGGCATGATCATGACCGCGAGCGCGTTTCTCGCCACCAATAAAAATCCAACCGACGCGCAAATTAACGAGGCACTCGCAGGAAATCTGTGTCGTTGTGGCACCCACCAGCGGATTGTGGCGGCAGTCAAACGCTACATCGCTGCTGCCTGATCTCAACCCACAACTATTTATTCACAGGTGAACTCATGAACGCATTCACACGACGCGAATTTTTGAAAGCCAGCGGTGCTGGTATGTTGGTTGTTAG